>JAJDBI010000197.1 GCA_029261435.1 Nitrospinaceae bacterium | reverse complement strand
CAGCGCTCCATGGGGAAATCATACATATCGATCATTTTGGAAACCTCACCACCAATATTCCGGCAGAATTAATCCACGAAACTTTTATTTCTTCCGATACAATGAAAATACAGCTCGGAAAACATCGTATCGATGGGCTCGTCACGGGTTATTATCAAATGAAACCCGGTCAACCGGGAGCAGTCATCAATAGCTGGAACCATCTGGAAATTTTCTGCCGGGAAGACAGCGCCAAAAAGAAACTGAAAGCCAGGACGGGACAATCCGTAACCCTGAAAGCAAAATAGACCCTTTATGGACGGCCTGTTGAAAAAGTGCCTGTCCACATCCATTTATCCGGTTATTAATCGTGAGTGATATCAAAATAATCTGCCAAAATAAAAAAGCCCGACACAACTATTCCATCGAAGACAGCATGGAAGCCGGGATAATGCTGAAAGGGACTGAAGTTAAGTCTCTGAGAAATGGCAAAGCCAATCTGGTCGACAGCTACGCCATCATTGATGGCGAAGAAGCCTGGTTGCTCCATTTTCATATCGATGCTTACACTCCTGCCACGCAGTTCAACCATCATCCCATGCGAAAGCGCAAACTGCTTTTGCATAAAAAAGAAATCAGCAAACTCATCGGAAAAACGCAGGAAAAAGGCTGCACACTCGTCCCCTTAAAAGTTTATTTTAAAAACGGAAAGGCAAAAGTGGATTTAGGTGTTGCCAAAGCAAAAAAACTCTACGACAAACGAGCCTCAATCAAGAAGCGAGAGTCTGACCGCGAAATTGACCGAGCGATGAAATCTAATAACCGCTAAACCCATTAATTAAAAAGGTGTCTGGCATGGAAATCGACAAGGTAATCGGGAAAATTCTGGATGGTTATCAACCGGCTTGCGTGGTCATGGCGGCGAACGAATTAAAATTGTTCGACCAGCTCAAACAACCGACAACAGCAGAACAAGCTGCAAAAGCATTGACTCTGGACCCGGAAGCCACCGAACGTCTTCTCAACGCCCTCACTTCATTAGAAATCATTACCAAAGAAAAACAGACTTACCACCTGCCAGAGTCCGCCCACGAATACCTCACGACAGGCGGAAGCCATTCTCTTCAACAATGGATTCAGCTCTCGACCGATCTTTTTCCTGTTTGGGGACAGCTCTCTTCGTTTATAAAATCTGGAATTCTCATTAAAAGTATCATGGAGATGCTCGGAAATGATCCTCATAAAATGAGGGCCTTCACCGATGCCATGCACGATAAGGCCCTTAAAGCTACCTGGATGATCGCCCGCGAAATTCCTGTTGGGGACGCCAAAACCATGCTTGATATAGGAGGAGGACCAGGGACCTATTCACTGGAATGGTGTAAACTACACAGCCACCTTAAAGCAACTGTGTTCGACATCGCACCTGTTTTGGATGTTACTAAAAGTTATATAGAAACCTATCAATTGCAGGATCGAGTTGACACCAAACCTGGAAATTTCCATAAGGATGATTTGGGCGACAGCCAATACGACTTGGTACTTATGGCCAATATCCTGCACATGTACGACGCAGATATGAGTAAGGCTCTGGTCACCAAAGCTGTGAATGCTGTTAAACCGGGTGGCCGCATTGTCATTCACGGGTTTTGCACCGACGAAAACCAAACCGGCCCCCTCGGTGACACCCTGTTCAGTCTCAATATTGGTATGCTGACAGAAGGCGGACGGGCACACCCTGTTCAGGAAAAAATTAACTGGCTTAAGGGAACTGGCATTTCCGATATTCGCCATTTCCGAGTTGATGCCATCCCCACGGGAGTAATAACCGGCGTTCGGCCAGCGTGACGCTGGACCCAATGAGCAACCGGCATCCCCGCCGGAAGGGATTGAGCTTCAAAATTTTATATAATATTAGCTTATGTCTGGAAACGGCCAGAAGCGGACATTCAATAGGAATGTTCAATTTTTTGAGGCGCTTGTTACAACCAATCAATTTGTACACCCATAGCATTTGCGATAAGACTAAAGTCAGATTGATTAACTTCAAACAAACCACGTCGAAATGGATAGCCCCAATGCTTCTTGTCTTTAATAAAGCCAAGATCTTCAATAAGCTTTCTAATAGGTGCTTCATTATGTTCTACAAATTTAAGTTTTCTTCTCCATGGATGAAAACAAGGTTCCATCTCAACTTGATAGGGAGCTTCATCTATAATTTGACCTATACCTGTAAAAGCTTGAAGAGGCACACCACCTTTATACTCTGTCCTAGGTGAGTAAAAAACCAGATAGTCGCCCTTTCCTAAAGTTTTAAGACGGGTGTTTTTACCATGGTCTGCTTGTGTGAACCCGCCCTCAATTCCTTTTAGCACATGATTTTTTGATACTGTATTTACCCAATACTTCATCGCATTAAAATGATCTGTTGATGATTAAAATAGGAAGCATCACAAGCTTTGTAACATCGATACTCCAGATACTTGCTCATTAGCCCACTACAGTCGTATGCTCCACTTGATACAATATAGGTGAGAATTTTGTCGCTATTTTTGCAGCTTTTCCCATGTGGACTTGCGCATCCTGATTTTCAAGCATTGCTTCGAAATGTGCCTTGCTCTTCCACTGGGCATAGTTGGCAACACTTTTCCCATCTAAGCTCTTGTGTAGGTTAGCAGAAACAAACCCGTCAATATGTTGCATCACGTCAGTAGTGGCTTCAATCAGTAATTCCAAAAGCTCTTGCTGTTTTTCCAGGTCCACTTCAAATGTGTTGATGAGTGTTATTACATTATTGTCTGATGTTATATGAGTCATTGGTTTGACCTTTTTGAGTTATGGAGTAATATAAGGATACTTACATTAATATAAGGACCCTGATATGTCAAGCCAGTTTACACAACGTTTTGGTTATATTTTGAAGCGTGCTCAACATGCGCTGCGGACTCGGATGGATGATGAGTTACGTGCCTACGAATTAACCGCACCCCAATATGCTGTCTTGTTAACAGTTGACCTAGAACCCGGCATATCAAACGCGGCGCTTGCTAAGTCTGCCTTCATCACACCTCAATCGATGCAAGGCATCATTGCAACTTTAGAAAAACGTGAGCTTCTAGAAAGAGCACCAGATCCGAACCATGGACGTATTTTGATGACACATTTGACCGCAAATGGTCAGGAGACATTAAGCGAGGCTAACAAGGCTGTTATGCGTGTGGAAAAGTTGATGATGGGATCTGTAACGAAAAGTGATGAGAAGCGTGTATCCAAAACGTTGCTAACCTGCATAGAAAATTTGACACTGATTTAGTCTGTACTTGAATCGGTAATGCGTAAACTTCTATTTATTAGTTATTTTAAATGTATCGAGAGACTTGGCGGACTACAAATATTCAATGTCCGCTTTGGGTCGGAAGCAGACTTGAATCCGGTCAGCCTGATACTAATCACTTTTTACCACCAGCAACATTTGTTCTGCCTAAACAGAGCTATAGACCTGTGGCTCCTGAGTCACGCTGGAGTCGGACGATACACGACCAGTACCACTCCTGTAACAGCGACCACACCTCCCCAATATCCCAGCGAGCCAACCGGGTCGGGTTGCAGTCCGGCAAA
>JAJDBI010000196.1 GCA_029261435.1 Nitrospinaceae bacterium | reverse complement strand
GATAGCCCTGACACTATTTCTGGTCCCCATGCAGGTACAAGCCGGGTCCAGTTATGAGTATCAGCTCTATAAAAACCACGAAAACTACGGCATTGTTATTTTCCCCAAGAAGTTTATTCAAAAGGACTTGAGCGATTACATCACCTCAATAGCATTTTCAGAGGTTGAATCGGGCAAGGCTGTGATGCGCCGAGGCTCCAAGAATGAAAATGAAACCCTGATGATGCCATTGGAAGTGCAAAAAAAGCACTCCATCGAAAAGTTTGTCGTCATTCAGGTTTTGACGCAACGAGAGATGCTGATAGGCATCTATGACCCTGAATGGGGCCTGACTTTGCCTTCAGCTACATTTGGCCTGGAAGCTCTTAAACAGAATATTCCCAAAACGTTAAACGCTTTTCGTGGTGACAATCCCCAACGTAAAACCGCTGTGGAATACGGGAATAACCCTATTTTTGTTAATTTTTCCCCCAAGCCGGACTATAATGGGAAAGAAACCGAAAAAACACAACCAATGCAATGGCAGGGAGGCACCAATGCCCGTATATGAATACCAGTGTGAAAAATGCAAGGACATTGTAGAAGTCCTGCAAAAAGTCAGTGAAGACCCAGTAGAAGTTTGTGAAAAATGTGTCGGAAAACTGAGCAAGCAGTTTAACTCGATGAACTTTCATTTGTACGGCCCAGGCTTTTATTCAACAGACAACAAACGTAAATATCTTAAATAACACACATGATTCTTATCACCCGCCGCCTGGAATTTTGCGCCAGCCATAGACTCTACAACCCTTCTTTTTCGGATGAGAAAAACGCGGCCACTTTTGGGTTATGCAACAACCCAAATGGACATGGACATAACTATGTTCTTGAGGTCACCGTCCGAGGTGAAGTGGATCCCCAAACAGGAATGGTACTGGATCTCAAATCCCTCAAAAAATTAATCAATGAAGAAATCGTTGATAAAGTAGACCACAAGAATCTCAATGTGGATGTTGAGTTTTTAAAAAATGTAATCCCTACAGCAGAAAATATTGCCATCCATTTCTGGAATATCATCGAACCCAAAATTGAGAACGGCGATCTGCATGAAATAAAGCTTTTTGAATCCGAACGAAATTTTGTCATTTACAGAGGGGCGGAAATTGAAAGACCTCATTAAACAGATTTTAGTACAGGTGGGCGAAGATCCTTCCCGGGAGGGGCTTCAAAACACTCCTGAGCGAGTCGAGAAATCACTGAAATTTTTGACCAGTGGCTATGCCGTCAACATTGATGAGCTTGTCAACGGGGCATTGTTTCAGGAAGACTACGACGAAATGGTTATTGTCAAAGATATAGACCTGTTCAGCATGTGCGAACACCATATGCTTCCATTCATAGGGAAATGTCATGTCGCCTATCTGCCAAAGGGAAAAATAATCGGTCTTAGCAAAGTCCCTCGTATTGTCGATGCATTCAGCCGTCGTCTGCAAGTGCAAGAGCGCCTGACCAAACAAATCGCCGATTGCCTGAACCAGATTCTTCGACCCATTGGAGTTGGAGTGGTGATCGAAGCCCTGCATCTTTGCATGTGCATGCGAGGAGTGGCAAAGCAAAACTCCTACACCACCACCAGTTCCATGCTGGGTTCCTTCAAGTCAGACGCCAGAACCCGCAGTGAGTTTTTGACCTTGATTCCACCGCAAGGGACAAGGCGATGATTCGAATAATCATATACTTTTAGAATAAAGAGATCCCTGTTTGAAACCTGACACTAAAGAAATAATCCTCGAAAATAACGCTCTCATTCCAGAGCTATTTGGTAGTCAGGATCTAAATCTCAAGCTGATTGAGAAAAAATTCAATGTCCGTATCACCACCCGAGAGAATGAATTAAAAATTAAAGGCGACCCCAAGGATATCGAAACAGTCGATAGTCTTTTCAGGCAATTGGAAAAGTTGCATGAAGCCAACCTCCCTCTCGAAAATGGAGACGTGAAGTTTGCCATTCGGCTTATCGCGGAAGATACACAAGCCGATCTCAAATCAATCTTTTCAGAGCGCATTGCCGTTTCACCGAAAAAGGGCTATATCACTCCTAAGGGACCCGCACAGCATCAGTTCATCCAAGCTATCAGGCAGGATGATATCGTTCTATCCATTGGTCCTGCCGGTACAGGAAAAACCTACCTGGCTGTGGCAATGGCAGTAGAAGGACTACTCCAAAAAAAGTTTAAAAAAATTGTACTCGTGCGCCCAGCTGTGGAAGCAGGTGAAAAACTGGGTTATTTGCCGGGAGATATCGCAGAAAAAATCAACCCCTACCTCATGCCTCTCTACGATGCCTTGAGTGATATGATGGAAACCAATCATGTGAGACACCTCATGGATGATGGTGCCATTGAAATTGCCCCATTGGCTTATATGCGCGGGAGAACATTGAGTGACGCGTTTATCATTCTTGATGAAGCCCAGAATGCTACGCGGGAACAAATGAAAATGTTCCTGACCCGTTTAGGTTTCCGCTCAAAAATGGTTGTCACAGGAGACATCACTCAAATCGATCTTCCCAAACACAGTGACTCGGGACTCATCCATGTCCAGAACCTGCTAAACAAGGTTCAGGGCATTAGCTTTATATATTTTTCAACTAAGGATGTCGTCCGCCACGAGTTGGTGAAGAAAATTATCAAAGCTTATGACCAGACCGATTCAGATCAGGAGTAGTTTCCCGTTATCTTCCTGATACCCACTGATTTTTGATCCTTTTTGACTGTCTACTATGGAAATTCTCATAAATAATGAGTTCCCTGAAATCAAAATTGATACCCGAAATATAGAGCAACAAATCGGCAAAGTCCTTACCTCTCTCAATTGCAATGAGCATGAAATCAGCATATTATTTAGCGGAAATCAGGGAATTCGCGACCTGAATCAACAGTTCAGAGGTATAGATCGCCCGACAGATGTGTTATCGTTTCCGCAGGTTTTGGAAGGCGAACTGGAAATCCCCGGAGCACTAGTCCTGGGTGATATTGCCATTTCGCTTGAGACAGCCCTTAGCCAATCAGAAGAACACGGGCTATTATTTGAGGAAGAATTAACCCTATTGCTCATTCACGGCATCCTTCACCTCCTCGGCTATGACCATGAAATATCCGACCAAGAAGAAGAGAGAATGCGCAGTAAAACCCGGGAATTATTCTCACTGATTTATCCCGGAAAAAAACTTGCGGATACATGCAACTTTTGATTCGATAAAACCTTCTGCTTAGGAAAAAAATATGAAGCAACTCTGGGCTCCCTGGAGGATGGAATATGTCAAGAGTGAGAAGTCAGATGAATGTATTTTCTGTTCTCTTCCGAAAGAAGATGATGACACAAAAAATTATATTCTTCATAGAGGCCAGTCGGTTTTTATCATCATGAATATCTTCCCCTATAATTCTGCCCACGTAATGGTATCGCCCTTCCGGCATATAGGGTGCTTGACCGAACAGAATGCCGATGAAAGTAAGGAGATGAATCAACTGACCCATAAGTGTATCGATATATTGCGGGCTGTGATCAATCCTGAGGGCTTTAACGTTGGCTATAATATCGGCAAAGCCGCTGGTGCCGGGTACGATGAACATATTCATTGCCACATCGTTCCCCGATGGACTGGAGACACCAATTTCATGCCTGTTTTGGGGGAAACTAAAGTCCACCCGGAACATCTAAAAACCACCTATAATAAACTTCTTCCGCATTTTAAAACTCTGTAAATCAATAACCCTATGGGCATTTCGGCCAAAAGTATGAAGGTCACTCAAGATGACACCCCCATGATGCAACAGTATCGGGGGATCAAAAAGGAATACTCCGACTCTATTTTGTTCTTCCGGATGGGAGACTTTTACGAAATGTTTAATGAGGATGCAAAAACTGCGTCCGGCATTTTGCAGATTGCTCTCACAGCCAGAAACAAGAAATCTAATCCCGTGCCCATGTGCGGAATCCCTCATCATTCGGCAAATATATACATTACAAAACTTCTTAAAGCTGGAAAAAAAGTAGCCATCTGCGAACAAACAGAAGATCCAAAGCAAGCCAAAGGACTGGTCAAAAGGGAAGTGGTCCGAGTCATCACACCGGGAACCATTCTCGACGACAATATACTGGACCCTAAGAAAGACCAGTTTATAGCCTCCATCTATTTTGGGAAAAACCAAATCGGGCTCGCTGCACTTGATGTTTCGACCGGAGTATTTAAAGTCACTCAGATCGATGGAGAAAATTCCCTCGCCCTTCTTGCCGATGAGCTACAAAAACTGGACCCCAAAGAAATCATCATCCCAAGCTTAATAAAAGAAGAGAGTCGGCCCTGGCTTCCTGCGGGTGAAGTCTTTGTTCACACGGGAGAAGACTGGACCTTTTCCTTTAGTGAAGCTTATAGAAACCTGATTGAACATTTTAAAACCCAGTCGCTGGAAGGCTTCGGTTGTGAGAATATGGAGTCGGCAATTTCCTCAGCCGGTGCATTGATCCATTACCTGCGGGAAACCCAGAAGTCCTCCATGGAACATATCACCACCCTCGCGCCCTTCCCTATTCACGACTACATGGCCGTAGACCAATGCACTCTGGCCAGTCTGGAACTGGTCCAGTCCAGTGAAGGAAGTCGGAAAAATTCTCTCTTAGACCTGCTCGACCTTTCTCAGACCCCAATGGGTGCACGGCGAATTCGTGAATGGATTTTAAAACCGTTGATAGATGCAGAAAAAATCCGCGAACGCCTGAGAATCGTTGCAGACTTCAAAGACAATCCGACTGAACGAAAACACTTGCGTGATCTCCTGAAACAAATCTTCGACCTGGAAAGACTGTTGGGACGGATCACTCTATCTGCCTGCAACGCAAGAGACCTTATCGCGCTAAAAACATCCCTGGAAGTTTTCCCGGACTTATCAGACGCTCTTAAAAGTTTTGACTCTCGCCCTCTACAGGAATATCTGGAAACCTGGGACAATCTTGAAAGTGTACACGATTTGATTGATCAGAATATCATGGACGACCCACCCTTGAGCCTGAAGGAAGGAAACCTGATCAAAGCCGGTTGCAACGAAGAGTTGGACCGCCTTAAAAGTATAACCCGTCAGGGAAAAAACTGGATCGCTTCTCTGGAGCAGGAAGAAAAAGAGAAGACCGGCATACCAGTCTTAAAGGTCGGCTTCAACAAAATTTACGGATATTATATTGAGATCACTAAAAAGCATAGCGATCGAGTACCCGCTGAATATATTCGTAAGCAGTCCCTTGTCAATGCCGAGCGTTATATCTCCCCCAAGCTGAAAGAGTACGAAGAAGAAATCACCGGCGCTGAAGAAAAAATATTTACCATAGAACAAACACTATTCGAAGAAATTCGAGCAACAGTTTCCCTTGCTGGCTCGCGGATACAGGGTATGGCACGGACGATCAGTGAAATTGACGCTTTATCTTCATTCGCCGAAATCGCCCACCGATATAATTATTGCCAGCCAGAGTTCACCACTAACTCGAGTCTGATTATTGAAAATGGTCGCCACCCTCTCATAGAGCAAATAGACCCAACGGTTCGTTTTATCTCCAACGACACATTTTTAGATTCGGTGGAACAGCAGATCATGATCATTACAGGCCCCAACATGGCGGGGAAATCCACTTACTTGAGACAGGTTGCCCTGATCACTCTCATGGCACAAATAGGAAGCTTCGTTCCTGCTGACAAAGTCAGTCTGAAAATCACGGACCGTATTTTTTCCCGTGTGGGTGCACAGGATCATCTATTGAAGGGACAATCTACTTTCATGGTGGAAATGAACGAAACCGCCAACATCCTTAACAATGCCACTCCAGACAGCCTGATCATTCTGGATGAGATTGGTCGAGGGACCAGCACTTTTGATGGGATCAGTATCGCCTGGGCCATTGTCGAATTTCTTCATAAAGCCGATCAGGGAGGTGGACCTAAAACACTTTTTGCCACTCATTACCATGAATTGACGGATCTTTCCCGTGTCCTTCCGGGAGTGAAAAATTTTAATGTCCAGATCAAAGAATGGAATGATGAAATCATTTTCCTCCGAAAAATTGTTCCTGGAGGAACTGATAAAAGCTACGGCATTCAAGTAGCAAGGCTCGCAGGCTTACCTAAAAAAGTTCTGGAGCGCGCACATGAAGTTTTATTCAACCTCGAACAAAGTGAGTTTGATGAGGTGGGTGTCCCTAAAATCTCTCATTCCGAGAGTCATGAAAACCAACCATCCTCCGGCCAACTGGGCCTCTTCCCGGACCCGGAAAATCCTTTGATCCAGAAATTGAGGAAAGTTGACCCCAACGAACTGTCACCGAGAGAAGCATTAGAGGTTCTATTTGAGTTGGCCAAACTTTTAAAGGACAGCCAGTGAATATTTTAGTTACGGGAGGTGCAGGGTTTATAGGTTCTCATATCGTCAACACCTATATTGAAGCGGGACATTCTGTCTCCGTGATCGATAATCTGTCATCGGGAAGGTTGCAGTTTCTCAATCCCAAAGCAAAATTCTATGATATGGATATCCTCGATCCAAAGATCACCGAGGTTCTTAAAAGTGAAAAAATTAATGCCATCAACCATCATGCCGCCCAAATTTCTGTGTCCGAGTCGCTCACCAATCCTCTGCTCGACGCTAACTCCAATATTATTGGGACTTTACAACTTCTACAAAGTGCGGTATCTTTGGAAGTTGAAAAATTCATTTTTGCCTCGACCGGGGGTGCAATTTATGGAGAACAGATTTATTTCCCGGCAAGCGAAGATCATCCGTGTCTGCCATTAAGCCCGTATGGCATTTCCAAGCTATCTGCGGAAAATTATTTAAGCTTTTTTAGCAAACAGTTTGGCTTGAGCACGACCGCTCTTCGTTATAGCAATGTTTTCGGCCCTCACCAGAACCCGCAAGGTGAAGCAGGAGTCGTTGCAATATTCTGCGAAAGATTGGTGAAAGACAAAGTTCCCATTATTTGTGGAAATGGTGAACAAACCCGCGACTTCATTTCAGTTCGTGATGTTGCACAAGCGAATTTAATAGCACTGGATCACACTTGCACTGGGACGTTTAATGTGGCAACGGGAGAAGAAACCAGTATAAATTCTTTAGCCGAATGCCTGTTAAGAGTATCGAGCAAGAAAATTGTTGCCAACCATGGCTCGTCTCGACAAGGAGATCAGCGCAGAAGTGTTATCGACTATAAAAAGTTTCATGAAGGTTTTGGATGGCAACCTGAAGTTTCTTTGGAGCAAGGATTAGTTGAAACGTACAGCTTTTTCCAGAATCAAACTACCTGACCTGATTTCCTTTTGGGTTTTAGCATTTTTTCTGCTGAGTATGGGGCTGGTTTCGCCTGTGTCAGCAGTATCACCCGATGTTGTCAATATTGGTGTTGGCACAAAAGGCAAGTATGTGGTGATGAACGCCAGGCTGATCGATGGATTCACCGAAAAAATCCAGGAAGCCATCAATAACGGCGTCCCTATGGGTTTTACCTTTGAAATTGAACTCCGTAAAGCCAATACAGTATGGATGGATAGCCTGGTCAGCTCTAATAAGGTACGACATCGAGTCCAGTTTGATTCGCTCAAAAAAATGTACCGATTTTCAGAATTCGGGAGAAATCTAAAAAGGAATATAATCACTCGGAAAAAGTCCCGGTATCAGCAACTAATGCTCACATTGAAAGACATTCCTATTGCCCCGATATACAAACTAGACCCTAATGAAAAATATTATGTCAGGGTCAAAGCGGACTTAGAAACAGATCGTTTCTGGTTCCCCTTCAACTATATATTCTTTTTCGTTCCATTCAGCGAGTTTGAAACATCATGGGCGCAAACTTCTCCACTTGCCATCGACCCTGATATAGAGCTATCGAAAGAAGCAAATGGACCACGTAAAAAAGAGGGACCGGTTTCCCGAGATGTCATCCGCTCCTTCAACAAATAAAATTCTCTCACCTGAAACCTCATCAAATTTAAGTACACGGATTACGCCAATATTCAGATAAATCATTTCGTTTGGGCAACAAGTGAAAAAAATATCTGGAATGATCTGAAAAACAAAAACCACAAGAAAGAATGTTCCTGCTCACTGTTAATCTGGGATTACACACCAACCTGAGTCAATTCCTCAATGCTAAAAATATTTCTCATAACCAAATCAATCAAGAGAAATAATTATGACCACTAGTTTTTCGAATCATCTTTCCTTCTAAGCGGATTGGCCGGAATATCGAGATCGATATTTGCAACTTCTCTGATCAGTTTGATGACATCTTCAGGTGGGTCAATTTGCTGATAAACACAACGGCTTCCATCCTTTAAAATACGGACAAGAATCGTTGCCTCGTCATCTTCCTTTTGGATTATGATATTTGTTGACCTATCCTGTCTGGCTGTCTCTGAAGACCCTGTTACCTGAGGCATGCTTTCAGCATGTTCGGATACACCCGCCACAACAACAGGCTCACTCTTCTTATGGTTATGAAGGGCAAGAGCCAGTGCCTGAGCAACCAGAAACCCCATTCTTTCATCACGAGAGGAGAATACCTCCATATTGTTCTTATTGACCAATTGCAGAACGCCCATCAAGTGACTTCCATGAACCAAAGGCAGCGTCATCATAGATTTTGTGGAGACACCTGCTATCTTCTCCCATGAATCATCAAAAGCTAATTTTGGATGCAGGATTCTTATTTTCCCAAGATCCTTAATATCCTGAATATTTACCATTTTCTTCACCATCGCCACATAACCCGCAATACTTTTTGTGGATATCGGGACCCTGATCTTTCCAAGCTTATTTCCATAAGTGACTTTGGAGTAAATCTCTTTTCGACTTTCATCGACACCGTAAATCGTAACCGCTTCAGCATCAAAGTATTTCAGGAGAGGTTCTTTCAATCTTTTTAACAGGTCTTCAAAATTATCTGCGGAATGAATCATCTGCGAGAGAATGTGAATCTGACGCTCCTGCGTATGACTACCACCATTAGAAGACTCTTTGTCTCTCAACTTGGCAATCGCCATCCCCATAATCGGTGCAATGGCCTTGGCCTTGAAAAAATCCTCCTGACCGAAGCTCAACGCTTCTTTTTTATTAATAATCTCCATCACACCCACCAGTTTCTTATTAAGTGGAAGCGGTATCACGATCATTGAGGTCGTGTCTTTATTAAATTTTTTATCCCAACTGGAATCATAGGTGAGTTGTTTATGGTACTGGGAAAGCTCCTGGCTATCCTTAACATTCTTGATATTAATCGGCTTTCCTGTGGCTGCCACAAACCCAGCTATATTCTTAACAGATATATTCAACCTAATTTCAGGAAAACCTTCCTTGTGGAAATTTTTGGTAAACAACTCCCTTTTAGGCTCATCCAGAGCAAATAATGTCGCCTCTTCGCAATTAAATAGTAATTTCAGGTTTTGTGTCAGTGATAGAAGACTATCCTCATTGAAGTGAGAATCTCCTACCTGGCTGGCAAATTTTTCTAACGTATTAATATTTTCTACCATAGAGTTTTCCCGAATAGAAACTTCGGTATATATTTTGAGTCTTGGATTATTAAAGCATCCAGATCAATGCTGCTCACAGGAGTTTAGGGGTAACATATTGATTTTAATCCTTTTTTTAGAATAATGACAAGGTTTTTTAAACATTTACAGATGCCCCTCTATCTAAGGTAAAATACTAAAATGAAGATTTATTCCACCAATCATATTACCCCCCCTCCTCTATTGTTCGATATTCATCTGCCTCATCTCCCCTTTTAGGGCCAAAATGCCAAGCACCATTGCCATAGTTGTGTGTTAAACTATTGTTTTTAAAACCACTTAATATTTCGGAAGCCCTTATGCCATCCGATCCCCGCACCCACAAGCCCTTGGATTATAACCCTCCCACCGAAAAGCAATTGCGCGATAAACGAAAGCGCACAACCCTAACCTCTCTGGGAGTTTTTATCGCCCTCATCGGGATGACGTTTCTGGAAAACTATTTTCTCCAGGCTCAATCCACTTCAGCAATAGGCAACAATATTGCCGTTCTCGCTGTGTTCAATATTATTTTGATCCTGATTTTCGTATTGATCATTCTGATCACGCGAAATCTTGTCAAAGTTTATAACGAACGCAAAAGTAAAATTATAGGTTCCAAATTCCAGACTAAATTGATCATCGCGTTTTTGATTTTGGCACTGGTTCCTTCCATACTCCTTTTCACTGTTGCCAGCAAACTGTTCACTTTTAGCATTGGTAACTGGTTCAATCTACAAATAGAGCAAACCTTGGAATATTCTATGGATATTGCCAGAAGCTATTATTCTGATCTTGAAAAAAGAGCTCTCTCAAAAACTAAAAATATTGAACGCTTTATTAATAGTGAAGAATTGTACTTAAAACTTAAACGAGACAGGCTGCATACCCTGGCCCAGGAAAAAGTGATTGAATATGATCTGGCCGGTATTCTCATATATGACAACGAACTAAAACCTATTGTTCGGGAGCTGGATTCATCCAAACTTCCCCCACAAACCCCTTTGAATTTTTCAGAATTAATCAAAAAAAGTCTTGATGGTGAAGGAGTAACAGAAATTCAAATGACCCATGGGGGTAGCCTGATGATTGTAGTGGTTCCCCTCACTGAGACTCTTGATGGAAAAATCTCTATTTGGGGGTATATCCTCACTCTTAACCCTGTTCTAAAAAGTTCACTAAGAAAAATTGAAACCATCCGAAACACGTTTGAGGACTACCAGCAGCAAAGCTTTCTTAAAGTTCCAGTCAGCGCAAACTACTACACGACTTTTCTTCTTATAACTCTGCTGATTCTTTTTTCCGCTATCTGGCTGGGTTTTTATATGGCTAGAGGAATCACTGTACCCATCCAACAATTGGCAGAAGGAACACGGCGAATCACAGAAGGTGACCTTGACTTTAAAATTGGGGCCAGTGCAACCGATGAAATAGCTACCCTTGTCGATTCTTTCAACACCATGACCCGAGAACTAAACGAAAGCAGACTGAATATCCAACGCGCCCATGAAGATCTTACAAGAACAAATATAGAACTGGACCGAAGAAGAAATTACATTGAAACCATACTAGACAGCATAGGAGCAGGCGTTGTTTCGGTTGATAAAGTTGGTCACATCACGACCTTCAATAAAGCGGCCGAAAGAATTCTCAACCTTAAAAGTAAAAATATTTTTGGCTCCTCCTACCGCGATGCTTTAGATTTTTCCTATCACCAGTCTATAAGAAAACTCATTCAGCGCATGTTCACCCAGAACAGGGAATCTATCGAGGAGCAAATAGACTTACGAGTCGGAGAAAACAACCTGACTCTGCTGGTCAATATTCAGATTCTTCGAGGAGCAACCCACAAATATCGAGGGTTGGTTATTGTTTTTGAAGACCTGACCCATCTGATAAAAACTCAGAAAATTGCGGCTTGGAAAGAAGTTGCTCAGGGAATTGCCCATGAAATTAAGAATCCACTTACCCCCATCCAGCTCAACACTCAACGTTTGAAGAAAAAATACCACGAAAACAAAGAGGACTTTGCCAGGGTCTTCGATGAAAGCATAAATATCATCACTCAGGAAGTCGAAGGAATGAAGGAACTACTTAATGAGTTTCTGAGGTTTTCAAGAATGCCCACTCCCAACCCCAGACCTACCGCTCTGCACAAGATCATTGATGACATCCTCATTTCCTATTCAGAACACGATAAGCATTTAAACATTAAAAAGAGTTTTGATCCCAACCTTGGAGTTGTCCATATTGATCCAGAACAAATTCGGCGTGTATTCATCAACCTTTTTGAAAATGCCACCGACGCCATTGATGATGGTGGGGCCATAAAAATCAGCACGCGGGTTTTGCAAAGGGAAAAACTTGTACGCATTGAGTTTTCAGATGATGGGTCTGGCATTAGCCCTGCTGACAGGGATAAACTATTTCTCCCACATTTCACCACAAAAAAACGCGGGACGGGTTTGGGGTTAGCTATTGTTAATAGAATCATCATTGACCACAACGGTTCTATTCAGGCCAAAGACAACCATCCCAGAGGAACGGTTTTTGTCATAGACCTTCCTTATTCACCCCTTGTCCTGAAGACCGAAAACACATCTCCTCGAAGCTCGCACCAAATTACCTCCTCCTAATATTGATCCGTTACTTTCATTCCATCACATTTTGTTCTAAAATAAACTTACATTAAAACTTTTGCGGAAATTTTCATGTCAAAAAAAGTAACCCTGAATATTGACTTGGATCTTTATCAAATTCTTGAACAACGCTTTAAGGGTGATGAGCAAGGATTAAACCAGTTTATTGTTGACGCTATCAATGATCAATTGAAAGTTTCAAACTTGTCATCAAAAAAAGAGGACGACCTTGAAAGTTATTTACAAAAAGGTTCTTCCGGAAGTCGTACATACGGAATTAAAGGACAGGGCTGGTGACAACTTTGCAGCAATATGCAAATAACACTCTAAGACGACTTCATAATTATGGGTCTTCTATTATTTATTTTTCAAGATGAGGAGACCGGCCTACAAAGGTTGGACTAAAGAAAACAATACTTATGGCAAATGATCGATTTCTGGATAATGAGGATGGCACCATCACTGATAATCAAATGAAAGTAATGTGGAGAAAAACTGACTCCTTTCAGGACACTAAAAAATGGCTCAACTGGTTTAAAGGCCAGGATTATGTAGAAATCACCAATATGGAAAGACTCGCAGGTTGCGAGGACTGGCGTTATCCGACTGAGGAGGAAGCATGGTCATTGTTTGACCTGAGCTACAATAATACTGTCAAGTATGGAGATGAAATCTACCTGCACTCCATCTTCGAACCTGGGAGCGCAGGAACTACCTGGACCCTTGAAGAGCGGGACTCCTCAGCCCTGGTTGTGCAATATGAAGACGGAATGAAAGTATGGCCCTCAAAATATGCCCATCTGAATATGGCCGACCGCATGGTCAGAACTATCCCTTAGTCTCATTTAAACTTTTCAAACTCAGGTCGTTCAGGGTAAATGACTTTTATTTCCGGATTGCGGCGAGCTTCATAGTTAAAACCCGGTTGAATGACAAACCTGATTTTTGCCGGCTTGCTATTCAACCTTTTGAATTCCCGAGGGTGTACACGCTGGGCTCCCAACTCCAAAACAAGAGGTTTCCCTGTCGGCAGGTTCAAAGTTCCCACAACGCTTTTTTCAAGGCTGATTTTCACTGATCCGGGTCTCACCCCTTCCACAAGATAGGTTCCTTCTGCCATATGGACGTTACTTCCTTCATAAAAAACCCGCCATATATAACGAGTTTCAAATCCTCTTGCTCCGGCCAGAGGTAAAACCGGATCGAGGAACTGGATTTGTGCACGGCCTTTGCTCTTAAAAAAATAGATACTTCGCATAGACCATTGTGCAAACTCTTTCTCAAAAGAGCGTCGGGACATGAGACCACAGCGCCGTACTTCCAAAAGCGTTTGCAACGGCACCCTCTTTTTCCTGATCAAGTTTCTACGAATTTCCAGGGCCCGGGGGCTATACAAAAAGCAGGTAGCAATGCCTAGCCTTGCATCTCTTACAGAATCTGGAGAAGCCTCCAGGATTTCTTTCAACCTTTTAATCAATTCAGATTCGACTTCAGGGGCGTAATCCCGACCCACTTCTCTGGCAATGCTAACGGCTTCGACCCAATCTCTATCCGTCAATGCTTTTTCAAAATCCGAAACCACTTTTTCGCGATAGCTCATTGTCGTTTCAGGAAAATACTCCTTCCCACCAAACACCTTTTCTTTCAAGAACTGATAACGCTCAGGGTGGCTATAACGAAAATAAGGATAATTAATATACGCAGAAGCTGAATTGGCGAAGTCTTCTTGCGGATTCTGCCTTGAATACGTAGAAAGTTGACGGGTGGAAACTGGAGCGTAATGATCAACATCGGGGTCATTAATAGCAGCGAACAAATAATCATCTCCCGGTCGACCGTCCAGTGCAGGGAGGTGAGTCAAGTTGAACTTAGATATATCAAGCCACTCTTTGGTAAAAGAAAGGTATCCATGAAAGGTATCAAAAATATGCGCCATCTCATGCTGGACAATGTTCTGAAACTTTTCTCTTTCTTCATAAAATAAAACATTAAAAAACTCTATACGAGGCTCTTGATCATCCACCTCGACGTGATAAGACAAGTTCGAATTCCGATATACAGTTTGAAAACCGGGGAACGTGGCAGCAGGAATATTGTCCACCGGCATCCCTTCCGGAGCAGCACGCAATTTACTCAAATGGTAAAAACCCTTAACACCAGGGATGTGCAAAAACGTTTCTGGCAACTTGGAAAATGCCAAAGTAAGCTCTTTAACTTCATCAGGTTTCCAAAGCAACTCAAGGTCCAGCAGTTCATAGCCAAATTGAGTTTTAAAATCATCCTTCAATTGGTTGACCTGTTGCCGGTAGTCGCCGGGGTATTCATAAAAGGGTCTCTTGGCCTCTTCCCCCCACGAAACGTCAGCACACAGAAGATTAAAAACTAAAATCCAGCCTATTGTCACCCAGTTACCCATTGCCTTTTAAAGCTCCAATATGATCAATACCTTTAGGTTAACAGAATAATTTTTATTTCGCCATACTCATAACATACATATAAAATCAATATCTTAGGCTAAATGACGCGATAAAAATTTATTTGCACAATTTTTGCATCTTTCCACATGCTCAGACATCTTAAGATTGTCTCTTAACAACCAAAATTTAAGGAGGTTTTTTTATGGCAACACTGCCAGGCAACAATGCAAAATTAATCAGGTTAAACCCGGAATGGTCGGTAGAAAATGCTGCCTCCACTCCATTAGAACAGGAACTGTCGGTCGATGATTTCAAAGGGAAGAGACTCATTATCACCCTTCCGGGAGCTGGCGGTTTCTGCAACAAAGAATTTGATCTCGTTAAAGATAATCAGGATAAATTCAAAGCTGCAGGTGTTGATGAAGTCATTGTTGTGGTAGGAACTGACATTCTCAGTAACGCAGGAAGAGGTCTGCCAAATCTGTTTCAGGATGTAAGCCAGGAATTTGGAAATGCCAACAAATTGACTCTCGAAGGGGTAAAAAGCCGCTACCTGCAACGCTCCGTAATTGCAGTCGATGCAAATGGTGATCAGGTTGCTCGAGAAGATGCTGAACTATTAGGATGCCGTACTGTTGACGCCTTGTTAGATGTCGCAAAAAAAGCGTTTTCCTAAATAAACAGACTAGCATTAAATAAAAAACCTCCCGGATTTATACCGGGAGGTTTTTTTATTGGCCCACATTACAGACATCCGTTTTCAGTCTTTAGGATCCTCAAGAGTTTTTAAAATTGACTCCAATTCACTTTTCATCTCCTGCTTCCATTCAAGAAAAGACTCTCGATCATAGGCAAAATCGAGCTGAGTACCTTTCTTTTTAAATCTTTTGAGTTTACTTTTGGCTCCAGCAATGGTGAATTTTTCCTCATAAAGAAGTCGCTTTATTTCCAGAACCAACTCGACATCCTTTTTCTGGTATAGCCTCTGCCCCGATTTGTTTTTAGTCGGTTTCAGTGCATCTATTTCATCTTCCCAATAGCGCAAAACATGTTGTTCAACGCTAGCCAGATCAGCGACTTCACCAATTTTAAAAAATAGTTTATCAGGAATCAGAGTTGTCATCAGAGTGCGATTGGTTGGTTGAGTCCAGCAACTGCTTACTGGGTTTAAAGGTCAATACGGTTCGGGGTCGAATACGAATCGTTTCACCGGTTTTAGGGTTACGCGCATTACGAGCCCTTTTCTCCCGCAAAATAAAACTAGCGAACCTTGAAATTCGGACATTATTGCCACTTGCCAATTCAGATTTAATTTCATCAAATAAAATCTCCACAGCCTGAGCGGCTTCCTGGCGTGTGAACCCGACTTTTTCATAAACCTGATCAATAATATCCGCCTTCACCAGGGTTCCGTTCAAATCGGCTTTATTCAAAACTGTTCCCTCAGGAAATGGTGCTCTGTTATAATAGCTCCGGTCACTTCGACTACTTCTCTTCGTGAACCCGGTTAGCTTCATCAATAATTTTTTGCATCAAATGTTCAGGAACATCTTCATAGTGATCATACTCCATGACGAACATACCCTGCCCTCCCGTCATAGAAGTCAGATCAGCGGCATAATTCAAAACCTCTGCCATCGGTACATAGGCACGAATGGTCTGAGTACCCTCCCCCGGATCAATCCCCTGAATCTTACCTCGCTTGGAATTGATATCTCCCATTATATCCCCAACATGATCGCTCGGCACTACGATTTCCATATTCATGACCGGTTCAATAAGAATCGGCTTGCAACCCAAAACCCCTTTTTTGAACCCAAGTGATCCGGCAATCTTGAACGCCATTTCCGACGAGTCCACGTTATGGTAAGACCCGTCATAGAGACTCACCTTTACATCGACCATGGGGCAATGAGCGATAATACCACCAGCCATTGCCTCTTGAATACCCTTATCAACGGCTGGAATATAAGTCTTTGGTATTGCACCTCCAACAATTTTATCTTCAAAAACATAACCTTCTCCTCGCGCCAAGGGAGAGATTTCTATCCAAGTGTCTCCAAACTGGCCCTTCCCGCCCGTTTGTTTTTTATATTTTCCCTGCACCTTTGTGGAACCTTTAATCGTTTCGCGATAAGGAACCTTGGGAGCCTTGACAATAACTTCCACACCAAAACGTCGCTTCAACCTTTCCAGTGTTACATCAAAGTGCACCTGCCCCAGCCCAGAAAGCAGCAATTGTCCTGTCTGAGCACTTCTCTCCATTGTCAGGGTGGGGTCTTCTTCCAATAATCTGTGCAAAGCGCTACTGATTTTTTCTTCATCAGCCCTTGTTTTAGGTTCCAGCGCTCGAGAAAAAACCGGCAAGGGGAAGGTAATAGGTGAAAACACCACCTTTTCCTCAGCATCGGAAAGCGTGTCACCTGTGATCGTTGACTTCAGTTTGGCCATAGTTCCCATATCTCCCTCGGGGATCTCTGAAACCTGGACCTGCTTTTTTCCTTGAAGCATATACAACTGCCCCACACGTTCGCTCACATCCTGAGTGGAGTTGTAAACAGTGGAATCCCCTTTAAGAGAGCCTGAAAACATTCTAAACAGGGTCAATTTTCCCGCATAAGGATCGGCAATGGTTTTAAACACCAGACCAGAAATCGATTTACCCTCATTTGCGGAACAGATTATCTCCGAATCATCTTTTAATCTTGTTGCGGTCACAGAGGCTCGTAAATCAGGCGAAGGCAGATATTTAATAGCTGCTTTGAGTAGAAGATCCACACCCATCGAGTTCAGAGCCGACCCACCCAGCACAGGTATCAATTGTCCATTTTGGATTCCTTCTTTTAATCCTTTAGAAAACTCATCCTCCGTCAACTCCCCCTGTTCAAGATATACTTCAATCAGCTCATCATCAACTTCCGCTACCGCTTCCATCAAGTCAGCATGGCTGATCTCCATTTCATCTTTTATTTCAGAAGGTGTCTCACCTGTCGTTCCTATTCCCTTATTACTCTTGTCATAGGATACGTAATGTTTATCGATATGGTCCACAATGCCTGAAAAATTCTCCCCGGTAGCATTGGGTAGTTGCATAAAAACCGGATTCTTTTTGAATTTGTTTTTAATCGACTCCAGAATGGGGGCAATATTAGCCCGCTCATGATCCAGCTTATTCAGGAAAATAATTCGAGGAAGGTTCAGCCGGTCAGCCCAGTTCCATATTTTTTCTGTATAAAACTGCATTCCTTCATCAGCACTGATCACAAAAATCAGACCATCGACAACTCTGAGGCAGGCAGGCGTATCAGCAATAAAGTTACTGCTCCCCGGCATATCAACCAGATTCAATTTAGTTGCACTCACTTCACAAAACGCAACCGAAGCATCTATAGAATGCCCGCGCTTTACTTCATCCGGGTCATAATCCATAACAGATGAGACATCACCCACTTGACCTAACCGGTCAGAGACTCCGGAATAATATAAAATCGCTTCCGCTAAAGATGTTTTACCAGATCCCCCATGGCCTACCAATCCGATATTTCTTATATCTTGAATTTTATATTGTTTCATATTACCTCGCCTGGTAAATGGATCACCCGCAACCGAGGAAGTTAAACTGACTTCCTCAAATCATGAAACAAGAGCCGCTGTCAATGAACTACAAATGCCTTTGAACTACAAACATTCCAAATTTTACGGTAAAAGTCAAAACTTTATACGTCGTTAATTCAATAAATATAAAGGATATTTTTCAAGTTACCACATAAAACCATGGTAAATACGGAAGGGAAAAAGGGCTGTGATTTTTCCTACTCAATTCATTTCAAAGCGATTAAGTCCACGGCAGAAGAACATCAACCGACACATGAAAATATTAGAACTGTAGCCAGTCAGAGCGTTAAATTTTTTAGAATTCGATGGGAGAATATTCTTTCAGGGTTATCTGCGAAGTACGCAGAGTGATGCAGAAGTTTTTAGACATCAACGCCTTTTCTTTTTCCAGATAAAATGAGCTTGACAGGAGTCCCGACAAACCCGAATTTTTTTCTAAGGCTATTGATCAAATAACGACGGTAGGAAAAGTGAATGCCTTCGGGAAAATTCATAAAACATTTAAAGGTAGGAGGACGCTTCTTCACTTGAGCGGCATAATACAACTTCATAAATTTTCCCCGGTAATTCGACATGGGGTTTTTCTGAATAGCACGTTCAAAACATTCATTAAGAGATGAAGTTGTTATACTTCGGGAATACTCTTCGTAAACCTGTTCCACTTGCGGCAGGATCTTGTCGACACGCAACCCCGACATTGCCGACACCGTGAGTACTGGAGCAAACTCCAGAAACCGAAGCTTGTGACTCACCCGATCTTCAAACTCTTCAAATAAAATTTCTTTTTCGCGGGATAAGTCCCATTTGTTTCCCAGAACAAGACACCCTTTACCACGGTCAAGAGCATAACCTGCAATCGTAGCATCCTGGTCACTGACCTGCTCCATGGCATCCAGTACCAGCACCGCAACATCACAACGGTCTAAAGCTTTAAGTGCCATGACCATGCTGAACTTGTCCAGGATCTGACGGGTTTTACCTTTGCGTCGAATTCCTGCTGTGTCGATCAAAATAAAGCGGCGTCCATTCCACTCAAGAGATGTGTCGATTGCATCGCGAGTCGTTCCGGGAATATCAGAAACAATACAACGCTCAGAGTTCAACAATTTATTGATTAGAGAAGACTTTCCTACATTGGGTCTTCCAATCACCGCTATGCGAATATCGTCCTCATCGAAACCCGACTCCTCTTCTATGTCAGGAAGGGCCTCTGAAACCGCCTCAATTAATTCATAAAGACCCGGCCCATGCTCCGCTGAAACGGGAAAGGTGTTTTCCAGCCCTAATTTAGAGAATTCAGGAAGAACAAAATGCTGAGAAGGAGAGTCCACCTTATTCACAGCAAGAAAGAAAGGTTTGCCCGATTTTCGAACCTGAGAAATCATTTCTCTGTCCGGTCCAGTCAACCCGGTCTGGTTATCTACAACGACAATTACGCAGTCTGCTTCGTCTCGGGCCCACATGGCCTGTTCCACCACTTGGAGCTCTATCTCATTGGTTGAATCCACATCAACCCCACCTGTATCGACGATTAAAACAGGACGATTGCCAAGCTCTGCGGCTCCGTACATTCTGTCTCGCGTCACTCCCGGCGTGTCATTAACAATCGCCGAGCGGCTATGAGTGAGTTTATTGAATAACGTCGATTTGCCAACGTTGGCCCTGCCAACGATTGCAACAATAGGGGTGGTCATACTTCCTCCTTAAATGGATGGTCCTTTATCTTGCAGGTATTTATGAATACCTTCCGCAATGGAGGAAGCCAGCCTGTAAAGGTAGTCAGGCTTGGAAAGCATGCGGGATTCCTTCCGGTTGGTCAAAAAACCGACTTCAACCAGTATACTGGGCATATCAGCACCATGAAGAACGTAAAACGGGCCTTCTTTAACACCAAGGTTTTTCAAGGCGCGAAATTTTTTCCGAGTGGATCTAAAAAGGTTTTCCTGTACCGTTCCCGCCAGACGCGAAGAGTCATTAATCTTGGTGGTGGTAATGAGACTTGCCAGAATTTCCTGAACCTGATCATCCTTGACAGATTGAACCAGTTCACCATTTTCCCGGGCGGCAACCGCCAGAGCATCGTCATTATGAGTCGTGCCCAGAAAATATGTTTCTATACCATGTGCCGATTTTCTTTTTGCTGCATTGGCATGAATGGATACAAACAAGTCTGCATTGCGGTTGTTCGCAATCGCACTTCTTTCCTTGAGAGGGATGAACGTATCATCCTTTCGAGTCATCACCACCCGATACTTAAACCGGTTGACCAATATGGTTTTGACATGTCGGGCAATAGTCAGATTAACTTTCTTCTCATGGAGACCTCCTGCACTTTTAGCCCCCTGATCTTTGCCTCCATGCCCCGCATCCACTACGATTAAAGGTGCAGACTTTTTATCTCTGCCAGAAGAAGGGACATAAAGATGGCCTTTTTTACCCTTCTTACTCTTTTTATAATATACTTTTTCAACCGGTTCTTGAGTAGAAGGTTTGGTTTTACTGGTTACGACCCTGTTTTTTTTAGAGACCGGCTTGACTGACTTTTTATTCTGACTGGCCAATTGCGGCCTGGAAGTCACTTTTTTCGGCTTCAGATCTTTGGGGGACTTTTCCAGAACCTGCTTGACGACTACGGGTTCCTTTTTCTTCTCTTTCGCCAAAGCCACCAGTTTTGCAGGTTTCTTTAAGACAGTCCCCTTGACTGTTTTCGGTTGTGGTTTTTTCTTTACTGGCAGAGTTGCAGATGTCTTTTTAAGAACCGATGAAGTAGATGCAAGCTTCTGATATTCGCGACGAGCTTTTTTTGCCTGGTCACCGGTGGGATACTTTTCAAATATCGTTTTTAAAATACCCGCAGCGGATGAGAAATCTTTTTTATCACGATAGATCTCAGCCGACTCAAACAACGCATCATCCGTCAGTGTCCCTTTAGAAAAATCACGGGAAACCTTTTTATAGTAGTGGAGAGCACGATCCAAGTCTTTTGCATTTTTGGATACCCCATTCAGCCCCTGATACAACCGAGCCATGGTGAATACGGCTTTATAAGCCTGCGGACTTTTAGGATGGCGCTCGACCACTTTCGAGAACTGTTGGATGACTTTTTCCCAGTTGTGGCGAAATTGTTGTTTATCCGGAGCCCCCTTGAACTGGTAGTAAGATTTCTGCGCCAGATAATAAAGGTCCTCAGAGGAAGGAGATTTACCTGCCCACGCAGAAGAAGTCTGCAAACATAGAATTACGAAACCCACGACAAGCGCCGCGTTTTTAAATTTCATATGAAGTTGATGCACTGACATGGCAAGTCCTCAAAAAAGCCCACTTACCTTAACTAGTTAATTTTATTGAAGTTATTGATTAAGCATAACATTTCCCCTTTTCAGGGTCAATAGAGCTCGTCTAGAAATGATAGGGGATTATCGACCTCGCGCCAGGCGTTCGGCCGACTCCGAAGGCAGACCATTTTCACGAATCTTATCCTGAGTAGAATTCAGATCGTATCCAAAGCGGTGGATTCCCACCGTTCTTTCGTCGGAATCATAAACCATGAAAGCAGCATTCGGGTTTCCGTCTCTAGGTTGCCCCAGGCTTCCGACATTAAAAATATAACGGTTTTCCTGTTCAATATTCCAATTATCCACGATATAGTCCATCACTTCGCCATCGGGTGTTTGTTCGAGAATAACCGGCTTATGGGAATGACCCACAAAACAGATGGAAGCGTCAAAGCTATTGAAATGGCGCTCACCTCCAGATTTTGAAGTCACATAATGCCAGGCTTTCGGCTCGTATGGAGAGGCATGCACCCAATAAACTCCCCCCTCTTCATGGTCTAGAGAAAGCGAGTAAAGAAATTTTCTGTTTTCTTCTGTCAGTTTATCGCGAGTCCACTGACACGATACATAGGCGTTTAAATTAAAATACGCGGTAGAGGTTTTGTTGACAGCGGCCCAGTCATGGTTCCCTGCTACTGAGATATCTGTATTCCGCATCACCCACTCTACGCAAGGATTTGGATCGGCTCCATACCCCACAATATCGCCCAGGCAAACCAGTTTGTCATGAGCAATCGTTTCTATCTCTTTTTCAAACTGATTCAGGGCTTCGAGGTTGCTATGTAAATCAGAAAAAATAATATAACGCATGAACGGTTTTAGTCCACCGTTGGAGAGGAAGCGCCTTTAAGTGTTTCTTTAAAAACTTTATCGAGAATACCGTTGATAAAATCTGGTGAATCCTCGGTTCCAAATTTTTTAGCGATCTCAACGGCCTCGTTTATAGCGACTTTGGGAGGAGTAGCTTTCGCAAATGCCAATTCGCAAATACCCAGGCGCAAAATATTGCGATCAACCATGGACATACGCTCCAGCGCCCAATGGTCACTGAATTTATTAAGAAGAACATCAACCTCTTCAGCGCGAGCAAAAACCTTTTCAACCAGAACTCTCATAAATTCGATGATTTCAGCTTGAGTATCTGACCTTTCGCAAAACTGCGTTATCTGCGTTTCAAGATCATCCTGGTTAAATTCACTTTGATACAGGAACTTCAAAGCCAACTCTCTCGCAACACGCCGCTTCCCCATAAGTTCCTCAAATTTTCCTGTATAAATTTGCCATTTCAACAGCGGCAAGCGCAGCTTCTCTTCCCTTATTGGAAGAATCTGGCCCCGATCTTGCTACCGCTTGTTCAAGATCATTCGTCGTCAACACGCCAAACAAAACAGGAATATTAAACTCAAGTCCCACCTGATTTATTCCTCGACTTGTTTCAGCCGAAATATATTCGAAGTGGGGAGTTCCCCCTTTAATCACAGAGCCAAGACAGATGATGGCATCGAAATTTCTGGTGGAACAAAGTTTTTTCGCTGCCTGTGGAATTTCAAACGCTCCGGGAACCCGGACCACTTCCACGCTTTCTTCAGCAGCACCCTGTTCCTTAAAGGTTGAAAGCGCACCGCTAAGAAGTTTGCTCGTCACAAAGTCATTAAAGCGACTCACCACGATTCCAAAACGGAGCCCTTCGGCGTTCTGATCACCCTCGATATATTTAGCCATGCAAGAGGTTCATTTAATATTTGAAAACATATGGCCCATTTTTTCCTGCTTGGTCCGAAGGTATTTGATGTTGTCTTTTTTAGCCTGCACTTCAATAGACACTCTTTCCACCATTTGCAGACCATACCCTTCAAGTCCAACAATCTTCCTGGGGTTGTTCGTCATAATCCGGATTTTTCCGAGTCCCAGTTTGCGAAGGATCTGAGCACCAATACCATAGTCGCGCAGATCAGGCTTAAACCCAAGTTCTTCATTGGCTTGAACGGTGTCTTTTCCTTCATCCTGTAAGGCGTAAGCCTTCATTTTGTTGACGATTCCTATCCCACGTCCTTCTTGATACAAGTAAAGCAGAACCCCCTTGCCTTCCTGATCAATCATTTCCATGGATTTTTTCAATTGCTCTCCGCAATCACATCGGTAAGAACCAAAAACATCTCCTGTCAGGCATTGCGAATGAACCCTGACTAATGTCGGTTCATCAGCCTGAACCTCTCCCTTTACCAATGCAATATGTGTCTGGTCGTTCAAAATATTCTTGAAGACAACAGAACGAAACTCACCCGAATGGGTCGGTAGAATAGTGGAGGTGACCTCTTCCACCAATGCCTCCTTCTTGAGTCTGTACTCGGCAAGGTCTTTGGTGGTGATCATTTTCAAATCATGTTCTTTTATAAATTCTGTGAGATGGGAAACCCTCGCCATAGTTCCATCGTCATTCATAATTTCACAAATCACGCCATAAGGTTGTAAACCAGCAATACGCGCAATATCCACCGAAGCCTCAGTCTGCCCCATGCGAACCAGCACACCACCATTTTTCGCCCGTAATGGAAAAATATGTCCCGGCTTAACCAAATCCCCTCTGGAAGATTCCGGATCAATCGCAACTTTAATTGTATGCGCCCTGTCCGCAGCTGAAATCCCTGTTGAAACGCCACTTCTGGCATCGATGGAAACTGTAAATGGAGTTTCAAAGGCTGACTGATTATCATCGACCATCATGTTCAACCCCAGTTCACTAGTTCTGCTTTCCGTCAAAGTAAGACAAATCAGACCACGACCGAATTTAGCCATGAAGTTTATTAGTTCCGGGGTAGCTTTCTCAGCGGCAACCATCAGGTCACCTTCATTCTCGCGATCCTCATCATCCACAATGACGATCATTTTCCCCTGCTGGATATCTACAATTGCTTCTTCTATTGTGCTGAATACTTTTTCCATGACTTCCTTTTTCTATGAGAAACCCTGTTGCCGGAGAAAATCAAGAGAAGGTTTCTTCTCACCCGGTTGCAACAAGGTTTCACAGGCTTTGAACACGTATTTCCCTATCATATCACATTCAATATTTATTAAATCGCCAATTTTTCTGGCACCCAGGTTCGTATGTTCCAAGGTAAAAGGAATGATGGAAACCGTAAACCTGTTATCTTTACAATCAAAAACAGTCAAGCTGATTCCATCCAGAGCAATGGAACCCTTTTCCATGATGAAGGAACCTAGTTCCTTTGGATGGGAAAACCGAAACAAGACCTCGCCCGGTTTCTCCTCAATGTCCACGATTTCACCAACACGATCAATATGTCCACTGACAAAATGTCCACTGATTTTTGTTGAAGGAGTGAGAGACCGTTCAAGGTTAACCTTGTCTCCTTTTAATACATTTTTAAAACTGGTTCGATTGAGAGTTTCGGTACTCAAATCCAGTTTAAAACTTGTCTGTGTGGAATCCACAACCGTCAAACAAACTCCATTCACAGCAATGCTCTCACCATCCTCGAACCCGGAAAACTCTTCTTCCGTATTCACAACCAGCACAGCTCCTTCGTTTTGTTGAAAAAACTCACCAATCGTTCCCACTGATTGCACTATTCCACTGAACATGGGGTCGCCTCC
>JAJDBI010000195.1 GCA_029261435.1 Nitrospinaceae bacterium | reverse complement strand
ATCACCAATATCATTAAAGTTGTGGCTGGATATTATGGTCTCAAGGTCTCAGATATAAAATCTAAGAGACGTACTCGCGACATTTCGATACCCCGGCAAATAGCCATGTTTTTATGTCGGGAACACACCAAATCCTCCCTTCCAGAAATAGGCCGTCAGTTTGGTGGCAAAGACCACACAACAGTAATTTTCTCCTACAAAAAAGTATCAAAATTAGTCAAAGAAAACAAAGAGTTACAATCCTCCATCTTGGAAATAATAGATCTTATTGAAAAAGGATAAACTGTTTAAAACATGTTAAAAAAACATGAATAAAACAGGTAAAATAAGGTATAATCAAGAGAGTAAATTTTTATCCCACCTTTACTCAAAAAAACGCATTTTTAACAACTGTTTCTTCTTTAAACTCTGCCTTTAGAATTGAAAACTTAGCCGGTTTTTCCACATACTTTCAGGCCCTACTACTTCAACAAAGTATTAATATAATTTTTATCTTATAAAGCTATTATTAAAACATTTATGAACACACCTCAAAAAACTACTTACGACTCCTCCAATATAAAAATTTTAGAAGGATTAGAAGCTGTTCGCAAAAGACCTGCCATGTATATCGGTGGGACAGGAATCGATGGCTTGCATCACTTGATATTTGAATTGGTGGATAACAGCATTGATGAGGCCATTGCTGGTCATTGCTCAGAGATAGAAGTTGTTTTACATATCAATGGCACAGTTACAGTTTCAGATAATGGACGTGGAATTCCCGTTGATATGCATTCAGATAGGAACATTACAGCAGCAGAAGTGGTTATGACTGTTCTTCATGCCGGAGGTAAATTTGATAAAGACAGCTATAAAGTATCAGCCGGTTTGCATGGTGTAGGGGTGTCAGTGGTTAATGCCTTGTCAGAAACCCTGAAACTTGAAATAAAGAAAGATGGAACAATTTATTCCCAGGAATACAGTGAGGGAAAACCCACTACAACGTTAGATGTAGTTGGAAATACCAATTCTTCTGGAACTAAAATTGTTTTTAAACCTGACTCAACTATTTTTGAAGATTTGAATTTCCGTTTTGAGATTTTATCTAATCGTCTTCGAGAATTGGCCTTTTTAAATAAAGGCGTGAAAATACATATTCATGATGAGCGAGACGGCAAAGACAATGAATTTATATTTGAGGGTGGAATACGCTCTTTCATAGAGCATCTGGGAAAAAACAAGAAAAACATCCATCCTGAGTCGATTTATATTGAACGAAGCAAAGATGATTGTGACCTGGAAATGGCGCTTCAATACAATGACAGTTATTCCGAAGAGGTTTTTACTTTCGTCAATAATGTCAATACCCGAGATGGAGGCACCCATTTAAGTGGTTTTAAGTCCGCTTTGACAAGAACCGTTAACAGCTATGCTGCCCAAAACAACCTGTTAAAAAACGCAGGAGTTACTCTGACCGGTGATGATGCCCGGGAGGGTCTGATACTTGTGTTGAGCATAAAAATCCCGGATCCGCAATTTGAGGGCCAAACAAAGGGTAAGTTGGGCAATACCGACGTAAAAGGGATCGTCGAACAGATTGTCAATGAAAAGCTGGGTCAATTCTTTGAAGAACAGCCTGATGTAGCTAAAAAGATTGTCGCTAAAATTATAGGTGCTGCCCAGGCCCGAGAGGCCGCGAAAAAAGCCAAAGATCTGGTCCGAAGAAAAAGTGCTTTAGAAGTGAGTGCTTTACCGGGAAAACTGGCGGATTGTTCGGAAAAAGATCCGGCTCTTTCTGAAATTTATATCGTAGAGGGAGACTCGGCAGGAGGTACCGCAAAACAAGGCCGTAATAGAAGGTTTCAGGCTATTTTGCCCATGAGAGGTAAAATACTCAATGTGGAAAAAGCCCGTACAGAAAAAATGATTGCCAGTGAACAGATTCGTACTCTTATCACAGCATTGGGAACAGGTATCGGAGCTGATTTTAAAATAGAAAACCTTCGATATCACAAAGTTATCATCATGACTGACGCGGATGTTGATGGGGCACACATCAGAACCTTGCTTCTCACCTTTTTCTTTCGTCAAATGCCACAATTGATTGAAAGTGGGTATCTTTATATTGCACAACCGCCACTATATAAAGTTAAAAAAGGAAAAAAAGAGAATTATTTAAAAGACGAAAAACTCCTTTTTAAATTCCTGATGGAACAGGGAATAGAAAAGCTTGAAATCAATACTCAAAAAGATGGTCAAAAAATTGAGGGTGTCGAACTAAATTTGTTCATAAACAATTTATACCGGTTTGAAGAGTGTTTTGAGCGGGTTGTGAAAAACAATATTCCGCGGGCTGTTCTAAATGTACTTGTTGGGCTGAATGTAAAAAAAGAAGCATTTACAAACCTTGAACAAGCTATGGGAGTGATCATTCAGATTCTTGATGCTTTGATTGATGAGGAAAGCCAAAAAAAATACGAATATAAATCACAATATTTAAATGTTCCCATTTGTTTTTCAGAGAGTATTGATCTCAATACTGAAAAAGAGAATCGGTTAAAAGAATTTTTGATAGAAATAGACAATGAAGACACTGCTGGGGATTTTGCCAAAACATCCCATGGTGCTAAAAAAGTGGACTTGAATCAGGAGTTGAAAGATGTCTGGTTTCAGTTGGAACTTGTTCCTGAGACAACCGACTACCAAATTGTAATGTTCGGATCCAATAATGGTCGGGACTTCCAGTTAAAATTTAATATGGAATTTATGGAGTCAGTGATCATCCAAAATATCCTAGATGTCTATGAGCCGATCAAAGAAAGTGACCACCCTCCTTTTGTTTTAAACAACGGCGGGGAAAGCATCTCTGTCAACTCGAAGCATGATTTGTTGAAAGCTGTTTTAGACATGGCTAAAAAGGGAATTAACATTTCGCGCTATAAGGGTCTTGGCGAAATGAATGCCGAGCAACTCTGGGAGACAACGATGGACCCGGAAGTCAGAATTCTGTTGCAGGTTCGAGCAGATGACCTGGTTGCCTCTGAAGATTTGTTCACCGTTTTAATGGGAGAAGAGGTGGAACCCCGCCGCGAATTCATCCAGACAAATGCTCTACAAGCCCGTAATGTTGATATTTAGGAAACCGATAAAACGACCTTTAAAATCATTGCCATAGAATCAGATATCTCCTTTTTGAAATTCATACATTGAAAGGTAGTTGAATGCCGGAAACGATCGAACCGATCAATATAGATGATGAAATGAAAAACTCGTACCTTGATTACGCAATGAGCGTAATCATTGGACGTGCCCTGCCAGATGTTCGAGACGGATTAAAGCCTGTCCATCGCCGCGCTCTTTATGCGATGCATGAAACAGGTAATGTTTGGAACAAGCCCTATAAAAAGTCTGCCCGTATCGTTGGTGATGTGATGGGTAAATACCACCCGCATGGAGACCAGGCGATTTATGACACGATCGTTCGCCTGGCGCAGGAGTTTTCGCAAAGACATCCGCTTGTAGATGGTCAGGGGAACTTTGGTTCGATAGATGGCGATTCTGCCGCCGCCATGCGTTACACAGAAATACGCATGGAAGAAATCACCGGAGAGTTACTCCGGGATTTGGAAAAAAACACCGTTCAATTCACACCTAACTATGATGACACGCTGGAAGAACCGTCTGTTTTGCCGGCAAGCTTTCCTCAGTTGCTGGTCAATGGTTCATCGGGAATCGCCGTGGGTATGGCGACCAATATTCCTCCACATAACCTGGGAGAGGTTATCGATTCAGCCGTTCACGTTATTGATAACCCTGATTGTACGGTTGAAGATCTTATTACGCTCATGCCGGGTCCCGATTTTCCTACCAGAGGAATCATACAGGGAAGAAATGGAATATGGTCTGCTTATAAAACCGGTAGAGGTATCATCCGAGTCCGTGGTCGTGCCGAGATTGAAAGTATGGAAAAGGGTGACCGCGAACGCATCATCATCAATGAGTTGCCGTATCAGGTTAACAAAGCCCGGATGGTAGAGAAGATCGCAGAGTTGGTGAGGGACAAGCGATTGGAAGGAATTTCAGACCTGAGGGATGAGTCAGACCGGGATGGTATCCGGGTTGTGGTGGAACTTAAAAAGGGCACGGTGGGTCAGGTGGTTTTGAATGCCCTTTATAAAAACACTCAACTTCAGGACACTTTTGGAGTCATCCTGCTGGCACTGGTAAATCAGCAGCCCAGAGTCCTTAACCTGAAAGAATTTTTTCATCACTTTATTTTGTTTCGCAAAGAAGTGGTGACTCGAAGGACAGAGTTTGATTTAAAGAAAGCCCGCGAGAAAGAACATATTCTGGAAGGATTAGCCACCGCATTGGATAATCTGGATGCAGTGGTCCAACTTATTCGCAGTGCTTCAGATCCGGCCGCCGCGCGTGAAGGGCTTATGACGGAGTTTGGGTTGTCAGAGATCCAGGCCAAGGCCATTCTTGAAATGCGACTGCAACGCCTCACCGGACTGGAACGGCAAAAAATAATTGAAGACCTGGAAGAAACTCGCAAACTGATCAAAGAACTATTAGAGATTCTTGCCCATGAAGAAATCAAGCTCAGCATTATTAAAGAAGAGCTGCTGGAAATTAAAAATAAATACAGTAATGAACGACGCACAGAAATAGCCGAGACAGATGAAGGTGATATAGACATTGAAGACCTCATCGCTGACGAAGATGCTGTGGTCGTTTATACCCGAAGTGGTTATATAAAACGCCAAACCGTTGATAATTACCGGGCGCAAAGAAGAGGCGGTAAGGGCATTCGGGGAATGAACCTCAAAGAAGAAGATGTTGTCGAAAAACTTTTCATTGCCTCGACACTGAGTCATCTTCTGGTGTTCACCAGTATCGGCAAGATTCATGCGTTGAGGGTTTATTCCATTCCAGAAGTGAGCCGGATTGCCAAAGGAAAATCTATTGCCAATCTATTGCGGCTTCAGCCTGGAGAGTCCATAGCCAGCATACTTTCTCTCAGAGAGTTTGAAGAAGATAAGTTTGTCATGGTTGCGACTGAACGCGGTATCGTTAAAAAAACTTCGTTGATGGCATATAGAAAACCCCGACAAGGAGGCATAATCGGGCTGACAATCGACGAAGGTGACCGCGTTATCGGCGCAGAGTTGTGTGATGGTAAAAGTGATATTTTACTCGCCACCGAAAAAGGGTTTTCCATCCGCTTTAACGAAGAGGAAGTCCGTCCCATTGGACGAACAGGCAGAGGGGTTCGAGGTATCCGCCTCAAAAAAGATGACCGGGTGGTGGTGGCAGAAATTGTACAGGCCGGTAACAAGCTCCTTACTGTAACTTCAAACGGTTATGGAAAACGAACGCCAATGGAAGAGTATCCCCAGCAGGGACGGGGCGGAATGGGTGTCATGACGATCCGCTGTAATGAAAAAATAGGAACTGTCGTGGGTGTACAACAGGTGGATGAGGAAGATCAGCTTCTGGTCATAACTTCCGACGGTAATATTGTCCGTATGCGGGTCAACGAAATATCATTGATTGGTAGAAATACCCAGGGAGTTCGTTTGGTGGGTACTGGTGAAGGCAATCAGGTTGTCAGTATTGAAAAACTGGTTGAATAAACCATGGATGTGACCTCCCCTGTTTTAATATGGTCTAAATTGAGAATTGGAACTTTTCTTCTGGCGTGCATTTTTTTTGTTTCCTGCTCTGAACAGATGGACCCTCTGCTTCAGAAAGCGAATGAAGAATGGATTCAAGGCCGAAACCATAGCGCGATTGAGATGTTCAATGAGGTGCTGAAAAAGTATCCCACTGGTCCACTGGCGGAAGAAGCCCTGTTCCGCCTAGGTGAAATACACCACTTCAGTTTGAATAACAGTTCGCGGTCCCTGGTTTATTTTCAGGAAGTGCTGCAAATGAATCGGGGTGGAGAGTTTGGTTATCCGGCGCAAAAATATATTGCGGAAATCGCCGAATTTGGTTTGAAAGATTATGATCAGGCTATCATTGAATATCAGAATTTAATCAATCAATACGCCAGTAAAAATGGTAATGACGATCATCAATACCGTATCGCCTCTATTTATTATAAAAAGCAAAATTACGAGCAGGCTTTAGTAGAGCTGAAAATTTTGCTGGATAATTACCCCAAAAGTTCCTGGGCAGAAGAATCGAAATTTAAAACTATTGAAATTCTTTATACATTGAGTCGATGCCCCGAAGCAAGAGAGCAGTACCGCCACTTTAACCTCGAATACTCCGAAAGTCGTTTTAAAGAAGATATGGATTTTGTTGTGGCCTCCTGTTTGGAAGAAGAAGGACATCTGCAAGAAGCGTACAATCAGTTTAAGGCCCTGGAAGGACATTATATTTACCCCGCCATACTTAAAATGAAATTGGTGGGCATTGAGAAAAGGATGAAAAAGCAACACTGATGCTCGATTTAAAAACCATTCGAGAAAACCCCGAAGCCGTTAAAACCCGTCTCAAACGCCGGGGTGGTGACTTTAATGAATTGGATGAACTGCTTAAACCTGAAGAAAACCGACGATTGGGACTTCAGGAATCGGAATCACTGAAAAATAAGAAAAAGAAACTTTCGGCAGAAGTGGGTCAGCTAAAACAAAAAGGTGAAGACGCCTCCGAGCTTATGGAAGAGGTCAAAGTCATCAATACTTCCATAAAAGAGTTGGACGATAGAATTCAGGCTCTGGAACAACAAGTGCAGGAAAAACTGCTTGGCATTCCTAATACTCCTGAAGACTCCATCCCTGACGGTAGCGATGAAAGCGCCAACAAAATGGTGCGGGACTGGGGAACTAAACCTCAGCTTTCATTCAAACCAAAAAATCATGTGGAAATTGGCGAACAACTCGGTCTGATCGACCTGAAAAGAGCTGCAAAAATTTCCGGAGCACGCTTTGCGGTATACAAAGGACAGGGAGCGGGACTATTGCGCGCTTTGATCAATTTCATGATCGATGTGCAAACTCGGGAAAACGGTTACGAGGAATTGTATCCACCGTTTCTGGTCAATAAAGAGAGCATGCAGGGTACCGGGCAATTGCCCAAATTCGAGGAAGAGTTGTTTGCGACGAAAGATGATCCATTGTATCTCATCCCGACAGCCGAAGTTCCTGTTACCAATTTTCATCGCGATGAAATTCTGGAAGAGGAATCGTTACCGATTTGTTATGCCGCCTACACCCCCTGTTTCAGGAGAGAGGCCGGGTCTTATGGTAAAGACACGCAAGGACTGATCCGGCAACACCAGTTTGATAAAGTGGAACTGGTCAAGTTTAGTCGGCCTGAGGAATCGGCTGCAGAGCTTGAGGCTTTGGTCGAAAATGCCGAATCGATTCTTAAAAAACTCAATTTGCATTACCGAGTGGTGGAGCTTTGTGCGGGTGACCTGGGTTTCTCTGCCGCTAAAACTTATGATTTGGAAGTATGGCTACCCAGTCAGGATACTTATCGTGAGATTTCGTCTTGCAGTAGTTTTACCGATTACCAGGCGCGACGGGCCCGGATTCGCAGTAAAAAACGCACAGGTGGCAAACCCGAGTTTGTCCATACCTTGAACGGTTCAGGTCTGGCGGCTGGCAGATTGTTTGTGGCCCTGCTCGAAAACTATCAGCAGGAAGATGGAACGGTGGTGGTGCCAGAAGCTTTGCGCCCCTATATGCACGGACAGGAAGTTTTGAAGCTATGAGCGGAAAATAGTTAGTTCGATGCTTTCTTAATGGAACGACCCGCCTTCCTTTTTTGAGTCTCCAAGAGCCGGTCTCTTTCTTTTTTCTTCTTAATTTGAATCAGAGTGTTTTCATACCAGTCTCTTCTTCTGTCTCCTTCACGGACAAAACTGAAGGTTCTCATTTCGTTACAGCGTTCGCACACTGAAGAATAAGAAAGTCCCATTGGCGAGGGTGTAGAAGTGACGTGCTTTTGTTCGTGTTGACACTTGGAACACTCAAAAACGTGGAGTCTCAACGGGTCAATCCTTAAAACATAAAACAGGTGAGTTGCAAAACTGGAGACACTATAACTTTGACCAGACACATTTTCAATATCTATTAAAAGAAAAACCCACCCTTTCAAAGTGCCCTTCTTAAAGATGAGAATACTTCTTATTCCGACCCGAATTATTGTTGAGTACAATGTCTCTATACCGTATTATTGATTCTTTAAAAGTGACAGATGAAAATTATTGAATGCGGATAACCTCTCTGTATTTAATGTTTGCTCCTTTGGTCTTTTGGCGAGTTCAGAATAGAAAGAAAGCAGGAAAAACTGAGAAAATACCCTTGCGCCCCTATATACACGGGCAGGAAACTTTGAAGCTATAAAGTATTGACTTAAAGCTTGAAACAGCCTCTTGACATTTCCCTGTAAGTAGATAAATATAGCCGGGTTCACAATATTCAGGAGGGATGGCCGAGTGGTTTAAGGCGGCGGTCTTGAAAACCGTTGTACGAAAGTACCGTGGGTTCGAATCCTACTCCCTCCGCCACTCCCACTTGCAATGGGGGGGCTATTAGGCAAGAGTTCACGAGGCTGAGAAAGATTATTTCTCGCCAGATAGGGCGATTGTTCATTTGTTGTGTGATCAAGAAACAGCAATTTGCCGGTAGAGGCAGATAAGAAAATTATATAGAACGGAGAGGTGGCTGAGTTGGCTGAAGGCGCGCGCCTGCTAAGTGTGTGTAGGTTTACCCCTACCGAGGGTTCGAATCCCTCCCTCTCCGCCATTTTTGAAGGTAAGAACTTTGATAAGTATTAATAAATACATAGTCGTATTGGCACTGGCTTTCCTGGTGGGTTGTACCTACGAAAGCAAGGGAGATATAGCCGACCTGAAAAAGACGGATATTAACAAATTGAATGTTTCTCAGTTTGAAGGGTCCCGGTCCAAATCACCTCAGGTTGAAGCTGGTTTGGGCAGTCAGGCACCGGACGATGAAAACCACCCAAGTGTTCAGGAAGCGGCTAAAGTTGAACGGGCGGTTGTTGTACCTGAAGAAGCAGATGGTAAGTGGAAAGCGGTCAAGCTTCTGATCAAAAATAAGAAAGACGAAGCACGTAATGAAATGAAAACCATTACTCTGGGTTCCAGTTTTGAGTTGGAAGATTCAGGAATCAAGGTTACAGTGGGTCCGTTTTTGCCCAATTTTGTAATGAGTCAGAAAGCATATACATCCAGCGGAAATGAATTGACCAACCCTGCTGTGCAATTAGTGGTTGAACAAAATGGCAAGACCCTTTATACAGGGTGGGCTTTTGCAAAATATCCAACGATGTATGCGTTTGAGCACGAAGATTTTGCTTTGCAGTTGATGGACTACATACCCATTGATGTTTCCTGATCTGCTCGCCGGACGTGATATTTTTCCTAAGCTATCGTGCCCCGGAGGGGTAAAGACAGATCGTTACCCGCGGAGATACTCCGCTTAAAAAACATATTATGCGCCCATGGCTCAGCTGGATAGAGCGACGGTTTGCGGAACCGTAGGTCGCAGGTTCGAGTCCTGCTGGGCGCACCAATATCTGAGCGGGGGAGAGTTTTTTAAACTTTCCCCTGTTCTTGGTTATGGAGTTATTCCACTCAGCCGACCATGTCCTTGGTCGTCAGTATCCCCACCACTTCTTCTTTTCCATGAGTCACCACAAGGTGTTTGATTTTTTTCCTGAGCATGAATTCGCTGGCTTCACTTCGTTGAACATATTCGTCCAGAGAAAAAAATGGTTTTGTCATCACGGAAGCAATGTTCGTGGTTTTCGGGTTTCGGTCTTCGGCAATAAGTTTTTTGACGAAATCCGTTTTAGTGACAATGCCTACATACTTTTCACCTTCTTTCACAAGAAGTGAGCTTATCTTTTTTGTACACATTAGTTTAGCCGCTTCTTCCACGGAAGCCTGACTATCAACACTTAGGATTGAGGTAGTCATAAAATCTTTAATCGGATGCATATTTACTCCTTTCCTGCCAGAAAAGGCTATATTAAAGAAACTTTTCCAACATGCCATTATTAATAAGATATATTCTTCTCAAAGTATATTCCCCGAGGGGATGCCAATACGTACTTTAGTTATATGCAATAACGAGATAGAATAGGGTATCATAAAAATTCCAACCTCAAGGGATGAGAGTTAATGACTAATAGAGAAAAAAGACCGAAAATGGTCTTTCGCAAGTTCTTGCAGGATAACCAGAAAAAAATGAACGACTACATGAGCCATATGGAAACCGCAGAAAAATACGAGCGGGAACCTTGGATGTTAGGGTCCGACCCCGAAAAAATCGTCACTCCTGAAACCATTGTTGAACTAAATCAACTGGGAGACGGTTAGAATAACTTTTTCATCTATTACCGACTCAAACAGCCAGAGTTTTTAATTTAGACCTGAGTTTAAAGTCATTCTAAAAATAATGACAGTTGCCTGGTTCCTGGGAGTGGCAATCATCTCTTATTATTCGGATGGTATCGGGCCGGGCGTCTATATAAGTGGGGCAATGGTTGGGTTGACATGGGCGGTGTGGTATTTCATGGATTAAGCAGAAATAACCTTGAAACTTGAGGCGGATAAAACTAAAATACGACACGCTTAGATTCTGGTCGGGACCAACGTCGAATAAGCGGACGTGTTCTCGGCCTTTTTTTGTTAGAATACCCCTTAATTGGGGAGGTAATTTGGTTTATTGCCAGATAAATAGTTTTTAACCAGCGGTGCCATTGCTCACTGGCCCTGCGCCTAGCATAAGAATACTCTTGGCAGTAACGTAATTAACGCCGAGTTAAATTGTTTTCAGCCAGCGGAGCCATAGCTCACTGGCCCTGCGCCTAGCAGGAGAGGTGGCCGAGCGGTTGAAGGCGCACGCTTGGAAAGCGTGTGTAGGTTTACCCCTACCGAGGGTTCGAATCCCTCCCTCTCCGCCATCATTAGCCATGGTGGGAGATGGTTATAGCCCATCAGGTCGAGAAAAGGATTGGGTGCAGGACAAAGATATTGCAATTTGCCAGCGGAGGTTCTGTGCCACCCACTGACGTGGATGGCAGATTGAGTCGAAATAGCTTTTTGTTTGCCAGTTTTTGCATATTAAATTTTTGGCAGTTTTGTTGGGCCTCACGCAACGTAGCTTTGTGAAACCCGTCAGATCCGGAAGGAAGCAGCGGTAGCAAAATACTATGTGTGCTGTGAGATCCCCAACAATTCTGCCTCTTAAGTTACAATCCATCTGGCTGGGGAATCACCTCAGCCATCAATTCTTCACTCGCGGTCTTCTGAAATAATGGACTTTCAGGTTTCAGCCCGAAAATGGCGCCCCCAGAAATTCAGCGAATTGATTGGGCAGGAACACATTGTCCGAACACTTTCCAATGCTATTGAGTTGGATCGTGTTTCGCATGCATTCTTGTTTTCCGGAACACGTGGTGTGGGCAAAACCACCACGGCGCGGATTCTTGCGCGTGTTCTCAATTGCGAAAAAGGACCGACCATAGAGCCTTGTGGCACTTGCAGTTTGTGTATGGAAATTACACAAGGTAACTGCATCGACGTTCAGGAAATTGATGGTGCCTCCAATAATGGCGTGGCTGAGGTGCGCGATCTCATCGACAATGTGCAATACGCAACCTCTTCTGCCCGTTACAAAGTTTATATAATCGATGAAGTTCACATGCTTTCAAAAAGCGCGTTCAACGCTTTGTTGAAAACGCTGGAAGAACCCCCGTCCCGTGTTATTTTTATTTTTGCTACCACTGAGCTGATTAAAATTCCCGAAACGATCCTTTCCCGTTGTCAGTGTTTTGAGTTCAAACCACTATCCAATGCTCAGATCACCAAACAGCTGGAACTGATTTGCGGGCAGGAAGAAATTGAAATCGACGCAAAAGGGTTGGTAGAAATTTCCAAAGTTGGTGCAGGCAGTATGCGTGACGCACAAAGTCTGCTGGACCAGGTTATTGCTTACAGCGGCAAAAAAATCGATACAGATTCGGTAGAGTCAGTACTCGGTATTGTGGGAGGAACGACTTTGGAGCTTTTTGCCGAGCGTCTTATAAAGCGTGAGCCGGCTGAACTGATAACTCTGGTTCAGGAAGTCGCCAATCAAGGTAAAGACCTCGGCCTGTTTTGCCGTAGCATGATGGAGTATTTGAGAAACCTTTTGATGGTCAAAGTTTCCCGTAACCCGGAAAATTTATTGAACACACATACCTGTGATCTGAGCGTTTTGAAAAAACAGGCAGAAGGGTTCCACGCCGACGAGCTGCAACAAATGTTCACCATTCTTTCTCGTGCAGAAGCGGAAATGAAACGAAGCTCATTGGGACAGATGGTTTTTGAAATGGCTATATTGAGACTCACCGAAACCCGGTCTTTTAAAAGTATTGATGATCTCATCCATAAAATAAATCAGGCAGAACCAGAGGCTCAGCCAGCACGGCCGGCCATGCCGACACCGGTTGCTCCGGTACCGCAAAGTGATTCCAGTGCTACATCAGCGAAAAGTGCTTCCCCCGCAGCGCAACCTGAAAACGGATCTTTTGATAATATGATTTGGACCCGAATTCGTCAGGAGGTTTCGCGAAAACGACCTGCTTTTGAACATTACCTGGATAAATGTCAGGTGCTTGCGCTGAACGATAAAGAAATTCAACTGATGTTTTCAGACTCCTTCACCCTCGAAATGGTTGAGAGCCCAGAAAATATCAAGTTCATAAAAGAGATGGTTAAAACGGCCAGTGGTCATGAAGTTCAGGTGATTTTGAAGCTGGGAGAGGCCAAGCCAACCCCTTCTTTAAATATCCCGGAAAAAAAAAACTTAAATGAAGACAGACAGGGCAGACAAAAAACAGAATCGGAAATCATTCAAGATGCTCTAGACATTTTCGGGGGCACTGTAGTTAAATGAAAAACAGGTATTTTGATGAGCGATAAAAGCTGGCTTTCAATGTTCAAACAGGCGCAGGACATGCAGTCGAAGCTTGCCGAAATTCAGGAAGGTCTTGCTGATAAAACGGTGGAAGTATCTACCGGCGGTGGCATGGTGAAAGTAGTTGCTAATGGACTCAATGAAATTATCTCGGTCCATATTGATGATGAGCTGATCAACATGAGTGACCGGGAAGTACTCGAAGACCTGATTGCCGGTGCCATGAACGAGGTTCAGAAAAAAGTAAAAGAACTGGCACAGGATGAGATGTCCAAGTTGACCGGGGGATTAAAAATTCCCGGACTGTTTACATAATGGGTGCGTTGAATAAAAACACGAATTACTGGGAGCGAGCCGTCTCGACGTGAAAAGACCACCGGCTGTTACAGACCTCATAGATGAGCTGAAGAGGCTTCCTGGTATAGGGCAGAAAACCGCCGAACGGTTGTCTTTTTTCCTGATGCGCGGAAAAGTCGAGCAGGCCAAAAAACTCGCCACAGCTATTCAGAACCTTAAAGACAAGATCGTTCTTTGTTCGACTTGCCATGGAATCACTGAGTCTG
>JAJDBI010000194.1 GCA_029261435.1 Nitrospinaceae bacterium | reverse complement strand
GCACCTCGACCCATGGCTGTCGTGAAACTGTTAGTGCTCAATCCATAAGGGCCACCAACACCCCAGTTTTTCTCAACCGATTTAGGGGAATTTTCCAGAGCCGTAATGACCCGAAGCTTTTTCTCAAAACGCTCCAATCGGGCCATTTCTGTCTCAAAGTTTTTTACTTGCTGTGCAAATTTTTCTACCTGGATTTTGCGGATTTTAGAATCCCGCCGAAGCTTAACCAACTCGGTTTCACTGCCTTGCAACCGCAAATACTGCTGAGTAAAATAAAATGTAGACCCCAGAAACCCAATTAAAACAACAAAGGACACTAAAACACCAATTTTTACAACACGTTTTGGCAGGCGCATTTTTTTAGGCGCGCCCGATGTTCCAGGGAAAAGCACTATGGTTACTTCATCCTTACCCACGTTGTCTCCTTGACAGCAGTTATAAGTACACGCAATCCTTCAAACTATATCGCTTAAAGCCCTTATTTGTCAATAGTTAAATAAGGTGAAGCCCTCAGCGAAATAAACCCGAAACAATAATTTTTAATTCCTGTGCAGGTTATTTAAAAAGCACCTCATAAACTCTAATTTTCGGGCCTGACTTTCTCCCGTGCCTGGATATGATTTGGGTTGATCGACAGCACCCGTTTGAAAAATTCCTGGCCTTTTTGCACGTTTCCGCTTTCTTCATAGAGTATACCAAGGCTAAATAAAGCGGGTACCTGACCATTGACATCGTCGATTTGCTGATAAATTTTCAACATTTTTTTAAAGCTGGTAATCGCTCCGGCTAAATCTCCTTTGTCATAATTCCTAAAAGCCTTCTGCCGAAGTGATCGAGCAAGGACTTTTCCATGCCCCCAAGACACCATGCCTTCCTTTAAAGAACTTTCATATTCCTCTTCGAACCGTTGCTCTTCACCCATCTGTTCAAAAATTTTCTTCAAGTTGAAAAAAAACATCAACTCTTTTGGATTGGATCTAATTGCGGTCCTCACTTTTGCCAATGCTTCCTGAAAGTGTTTGCCATTAACAAGAGAAGCCGCCCAGTTATTCCAAGCCAAACCATTTTGAGGATCTAATTCGGTGGCACGCTTAAACAACTCTGAGGCCTTTGAATCTTCGTTCTTAATATATTGAAGATATCCCAATGCATACCAGATGGCGGAAGATTTTTCGTGAGACTGACGATATTCACTCAAAAATTTTTCAGCCTGGTCAAGTGCTCCCATTGCATCCCAAGCCTTCACCATGTTGCGAAAAACATAGCCGGGTTTAGTCACATCCGCAAGAACCGACTTATAAATCTCCAGCGCCTCTTTGAATTTTTTCTGAGCAAAAAAAACATCGGCTTTGGCTTTTGCAGACAACTGAATACCACCAGCGTCGGGGTGTGGTTGAGCTTCAGTGTTTACAGGACCAAGCATCAGAAGTAAAAAAACTAAAAAATAATAAATCGTAGGATAGGACTTCATTTAAGCCCCTTCTTGTAGAGAGAGAAGTGTGTGGTTAAAAGGCAGGTTCAAAGTCTGAGGAATCCGCTTCGGGTGGTACATCCTTGCGCGAACTTCGATTAAAAAATCGTGTGTACTGGCCTTCAAAGTCTAAGAATATCTCGCCAATGGGGCCATTTCTTTGTTTACGAATCAGGATTTCCGTTTGACGAGGATCTTCTGATTCTGGATTATATACAACATCACGATAAATGAACATAACAACATCCGCATCCTGCTCAATGGAACCCGATTCACGAAGGTCCGATAAGAGAGGTCGCTTATCAGTCCGGCTTTCAACAGCACGACTCAACTGCGAAAGAGCTATTATTGGAGCATTGATTTCCTTGGCCAAAGCCTTGAGCCCTCTCGATATTTCCGAGACCTCCAGTTGCCGACTTTCTGTGCCACTTCGCCCCTGCATCAACTGCATATAGTCGATAATAATCAGTCCAAGAGGCTGCTCAGCGGCAAGTCTGCGAGCTCGGGCACGCACATCTAAAACAGATAGCGCCGGGCTGTCATCTATAAACAATTGCGCTTCCGCAAGTTCCCTACCCGCGTCATGCACTTTAGGCCAATCGCTCTTGGCCAGATAACCGGTACGAACCTTGGAAGAATCTACTTGTGCCTTGGAGCATAAAAGGCGCATCCCCAATTGCTCCTTAGACATTTCAAGACTGAAAAAAGCAGTTGGGATTTTTTTATGTAGAGAAACATAACGGGCGATATCGAGAGCAAAACTGGTTTTACCCATACTGGGTCGTGCCGCCAATATTATCAGATCTGAATTTTGGAAACCAGCTGTCATACTATCCAGGTCGGCAAACCCTGAAGGCACACCGGTAACCATTCCCGGTTCCTGAGCAAGTTTTTCCAGGTCCGACAAACCCTGTTTAATAATCTCTGGCAGCTTGTGAAAACTTTGTTTGGTTCTTTTTTCGGAGATCTCAAAAATAGACTGTTCTGCTTTATCAAGCAGAGTGTCTACATCATCGCTGTCACTGTAACCACTGGAAACAATCTCTGTTGCGGTTTCAATCAGATCTCGGAGAATTTTTTTTTCGCGGAGGATTTTAGCGTGGTGAACCACCGCCGTGGAGGTGGGTACAAAATCTTCAAGAAGGGTCAGATATTCTATGCCGCCCACTTCTTCCAGCTCATTTTTTCGTTTGAGCTTATCAGCCATTGCCAGAACGTCTATCGGCTCATTGGCTTCAAATTGCTCCCGCATTACGGAGAAGATTTTTTTATGGGTGGACTTATAGAAGTCCTCAGCACTCAGAACCTCAAGAGCTTTGGCAATGGCATCTTCGGAGTGCAGGCAGGCCCCTAGAACACTTTGCTCCGCTTCCTTATTATAAGGAGGTAACTTATTCAGAGAAATGTCGGTCAGGGCATTAGCCATAATTCTTTCGGGACAAGAGGGTTATTCTCCCTCTTTAGCATCCCCTTCCTGTTCAAC
>JAJDBI010000193.1 GCA_029261435.1 Nitrospinaceae bacterium | reverse complement strand
TGCTATAGAGTCTGCTCATTACCTCGAACCTTACAACAATCAATTCATTAAAGGGAACACAAAAAAATAAAGGGATTACGGCAATTGCCGTAATCCCTTTAAATTTGGTAGCGGGGGCCAGATTTGAACTGACGACCTTTGGGTTATGAGCCCAACGAGCTACCAGGCTGCTCCACCCCGCAACGATTCTGAATGATGATGACTATCACTGATATGAGATGCGTTGTCAAGGACTAGTGTTGCATCACGCATCTTTTAAAGAAAAGAAACGGACTCTGGTTGAGCCCTGCTCAAGTCCAGAGTCCGAATATTTGAGAATTACAGGCCTGCGTTTTTCCGATCAGGATTCTGGAAAAGAGAAGTTTCGTTGGTCAATTCAGCAAGAGCCGGGAAAGTTTCTTCCGGATGAATTTTTTTGGCTTTCTCCAGCAACTCTTCTTCTGTTTCTCTTTTGTCTTCGTCGGGGATACAGCAGTCAACCGGACAAACTTCCTGACAGGCTTCTTCGCCATGAAATCCTACACATTCTGTACACAGGTCCGCTTCAATTTCATAGAAATCTTCGCCTTCGGTGATTGCAGTGTTGGGACATTCCGGTTCACATACGCCACAGTTGATACATTCGTCGGTAATTAGTGTTGCCATCTTGTTTTTCCTTCTAAGTGGTTAATGATCTCAAAAGAATTTAACTATATATAAATGCAAAATTACGTTTTGAATTTAAAAGGTTCCCACGGAGCCAAGCTCCTGAAAGGTGCTCCAAACTATAGTCAAATACAGACCAAGTCAAGATTTTTTTTGGAAAACAATCCGATTTACGAATACTGCTGTAAAATAGCAGCTTTTCCATTGATACACAAAGTTTTACAAGTAATTGGCCTGTTCCTTCTATCGGCTCTTTTCGGGCGAAAATTAACCCTGTTTGCTCTATTGATTTGATATGATTTCAGCATGATTGTCAAAAAAATTCTTATCTATTTTCCCATAGCGTTGATCCTGTTCCTCGCGCAATCCTTTTTCTGGGTGCCCACTTACGATAAACAGGCGGTGGGCAACCCCACCAGACTGGTCAAATATGTCCAGGGCTCCAGCGCTGACGCTCATATATTGAACCCCACTTTAAGTGCTGACAGCTCATCCAGCTCTATCAATGAGCTGGTTTTTGATGGTTTAATAGATCTAGACCATAACCTGAAATACCGCCCAAGGCTCGCCGAATCGTGGACTCAATTTGAAGAAGCAACCCTGACACTTAACACATCGGCCTTTTTACCCGGAGGCAAGGTTTCTGAGGGGGATGTGGACTGGCCCGACACTCTTCTTGACGCACTTCAGCACAACACGGAATGGACTAAAAACCTGCGTTTCGTCGAAGTCTTACCGGGAAAAACCGTGCAAAGGGAGATAGAAATCCCTCAATCGGACGTGAAAGCCGAGCCTCATAAAATTGCCTACACCCTTCACCAGCCGCTGCGCCTGAAATTCACCCTCCATAATATTGATCAGGATTTCTTTGAACCCATCAAACAATGGCTGGGTGAAGACTATTTCGCAAAATTCCCCTACGACCAGTTTGTCCGGGCTGACGAACCCTCACAACAGGAAAAACTGCAATCGCATTACAACGAAATACTGCCACTGATTGAGCACAATCCTGTCATCGTTTTTGATTTGAGAAAAGATGTGACCTTTCACGATGGCCATCCATTTGATTCCGGTGACGTGCTGTTCACCTTTAATTCGATCATGGACCCGAAGGGCACGTCCCCGAGAAAGTCCGATTACGAGCCGGTTAAAAGCGCACAGGTGCTGGGGTCGCATAAAATCCGCTTCACCTACAAATGTCTGTTCTCACCGGCTATCGGTTCCTGGGCTATGGGCATTTTGCCGGAACATTTGCTCACCCGCGAAAAACTAATCGAAGAGGCCAAAGCAAGAGGGCGTGACCCGGAGGTCTTCACCCTTAGAGATAGTAATTTTGGTCGTGAACCCATCGGTACAGGGCCGTTCAAGCTGGCTGAGTGGAAGTCTGACGAGCAGATACGCCTTGTTCGTAACGAGAACTATTGGGATGGCGCACCTGAATATGAAGAATATGTCATGCGCATCATTCCCGACAGCCTGACTCAGGAGATGGAGTTCTATGCCGGGGCGGTCGATAACTACTCGGTGCAACCGCATCAGGTGGCGCGGTTTTCCACCGACGAAAAATACCAGAGCTTTTCCAGCCTCGGCTATTTTTATTCCTATATCGGCTATAACCTGCGAAATCCTTTATTTGCCGATAGAGATGTGCGCGTGGCTCTGGGTATGGCGATCGATATCGATCCGATCATTCAATACATCCTTTACGGGGAAGGGGAGAGGGTGACCGGCCCATACCCGAAAATCACCGACTGGTACGACCCTGAAATCAAACCCCTGCCTTATGACCCCGAAGGCGCACTGGCAATGCTGAACGCAAAAGGCTGGAAGAAGAATGCCGATGGCTGGCTGGAAAAAGACGGCAAGATCTTCGAGTTCAATCTCATCACCAACAGTGGCAATCCTGTACGCAAAAACATTCTCACCATCGTGCAGGAGAGCTGGCGCAAAATCGGCATCAAATGCAACACGCAACTGTTCGAGTGGGCCGTGTTCCTCAAAGATTTTGTGAACGCTCTCAAATACGATGCGCTGGTGCTGGGCTGGAGCATGGGCATCGACCCGGATTTATACCAGATCTGGCACTCAAGCCAGGCAGGCCCCCAGCAGCTGAACTTCGTCGGCTATAAAAATGCCGAGGCAGATAGACTGATAACAAGAATACGTCGCGAATACGACCGGGAGAAACAGATCAAAATGGCGCGTGAGCTGCACCGCATGATCGCAAGAGACCAGCCTTATACATTTCTATACGTGGCAAAATCCACCCAGCTACTCGATAAAAAAATAGTGATTGTCGAGACAGAAGAGGGCGGGGAAAAGAAGTACGAAAAAATCTACCCCACCAAAGACGGAAGAATCCGCTACTACTTCAACAAATGGAAAAAACTGGCAACGATGCCCACCTTCGCGGGGTAGCTCCTCGGCGGAGGGCCAGAGTTTTCACCCTCAGCAATAGTTGAAAAAATTCGATATCATTCAATTTTATTGCTTTTTGCTAAATTATGTCTTGCACATAATATTTGGATATTTTCTGCAACCAAAGAAGAACCGCCTTTTGAGTATGGCAATATATGATCATAATGCAAATTGTCTTCACTTTCACATTTAACGCATTTTCCACTATCTCTTACCCAGACTTCATATTTGATTTGTGAGGGTATTATCCTATTATGATCTAAATCAGCTATATATTTTTCCTCTTGTTCTTCTTCATATTGGGTCACCTCTAATTTGAAATTGAATACATTTCTTTTTCCATCGGATTTTATCCAAGCGTCTACCAACTTGAATAAACCATTGTAGACCCAAATTCCTTTTCTTATTTTTTCATAAACTTTAACTATTTCAGCGTCCTTCTCATTTTTTTTAAATTCTTCAGCCTTGTTGTAGAAAAGACCATTCTCGGTTATAGAGCCACCTGGGTATTGGGAAGGTTGATCCACAGATTTAGGGTCCGGGGCGCCCTTGGTCTTTCTAATGTTATGACCTTCATAGATAAGAGTTTTTCCTTCGTTAATAACTTCATCGGCATATGGAGCATCTGGGCGAAGGCTCATCAAAATTATAGAAAAACCTCCACGAAGGCGGAAATTCATTCCCCGCTGAAGATTAATACCTCCTTCTTCCTGGCACATTTTTAGATATGGAATTACATCGCCGGGTTTAATCATGAAATTCGGTCTATGTATACGTGGCTTAATTCTTTAAGAGTAGTTGATCGCATCGAATGGGGCTTCAAGAATTAGTGAAAATATTCCATCCTTATTCATTCATTTATCTTTTCTACTTTGGCAATTAATTTGGATGCAGAGATTCCAAGTGGTTCACAAATCCGAAAAAGTGTGTCCAAAGTGGGAGATTTTTTATTGTTTTCTAGATGACTGATATAGGTGGGATGAACATTGGCTAAACCAGCTAATGCTTCTTGGGTCAGCTTGGCTTTTTTCCTGGCTTTTTTTAACTCTTCTCCGAACATAAATTTGAGGATAGAAGAGACTATCCAAACAGTCCATAGACTATAGTCTAAGTTTGTGGTAGGGTAATTTAGTAAAGATTGTTGAGTGGGACAAAGAGTTCTTCCGCAAAGGAGGTCAATTTGAAATATAACTTCAAAACCGAGCAGGGGATCAGCGAATGTTATCTGGAAGGAGTGTTAAGACATTCTGGGTCTATCAGCGGGTACATTTACATCGTCACTCAGCTAGTCAAAAACTCGGAAGGAGATGGCCGTCTGTTTATGGTCGATGTCGATGAAGCGTTGAGTCGCCTCCTCGGAGAACTTTCTGCCACCAGCCGGGAATTGAATTCAATGAATCGGTTCTATTGGTTGGATGAACAACCCAATGTTGTAATACCTCCTCCCATCGAGGAGGTGATTGCCCAAGCGGCTGAAAACCTGGCCGACCCTAACTTCTTCATCGCTGAGGTTTCTGGCATTCTCAGCGCTCTCGTTGAACTGAAAGAGGTCTGCCACCAGCGGAGAGAAGGAGCAATAGAGGATTGAAAATGACCTTTATGAATATTAAATTTGAGTATCTTTATCGGGATTATGGAAATTACAAAAAATGGGGAGAAGTCATTTTTCAAAATCCCAACTCAATGGCAATTGATGAGTTGATATCAGCGACAGAAGAAGTGTTAATTGATCGGTTATATTTTGAGGCTTCCAAGGCGAACTTGCATGATCTTTATTTCGAGGACCATATCGAGAAATTGGACCACACATGGCATGAGTTTCACTCGTATCAAGTTACAGATGAAGCCCCTACGGACCCACATAATCGTCGAATAAATGAGTTTCTGGATTCACTCCGTCTTGGCTCCAAGCCGTTTTGCTAAGGCCAGCGTTGTATTCGCCGTGTGAGGCTGGAGCTAATTTAACTCACCTAAAGGCTGCTATCGGCTAATAGCGGACATTCAGTAATACTGCACTTTAGTACCATATTTAGGTATTTTCTTCAAATCTGCACCTTATTTCTCCTTCCTAATCATATTGAAAAATCCCAGACTGGTTTAATCAGCCTTGGCTGAAATAATATTTCTTTTGTTCATGCACAAGAGTGAGCGTAAAAGATATACAAGTCCAAATATTTTTATACTTTTAGAGGAGGAATGAACGGTGCGAAAATTATCAGCAACATTCATATTAATGAGCTTGATGATGGTTCTTATTCTGGCAGGCGGGGCTCCCGTCTCAGCTGATCAACTGACCATGAAGGAAGGAGCGAATATCAGTTTATCGGCCACAGCTGGGCCCAACTCCACCCTCACCATCTCATCCATCGATACCAATACTGATGTAAAAGTTAAAGTTTCTGATACAGATACGGCAGATTTTCTGGGTGCGCAGATTGTGAGCGGAACTGGTATCAATGTTGACTCTTCTGATGGAAATAATGTCGTCATTTCTGCAACTGGAGCAGGGATCTTGTCGAACAAGGGAGATCTGTTAACCCATGATGGTGTAAATGAAACCAGCTTGGGTGTGGGGCAGAAGGGGCAGGCCTTGACCTCCGATTCCTCCGGAGGCCTTGAATGGGCCAGCGGTGACCAGCTGTTTAATAGTAATGCTTTGTTGAATGCTTACCGCACCGCTGACAACGTTCCTACCGTATCCCCACTAAAAATGATCGATGGTATTGTCGATGCGTTTAACCTGGGTACAGGTATCAACGGCGCAGCATCGTCAAACGCCCAGGGCGATTTCACTAACCACTTTTATGCACCCACCGGTGGTAGTGCTGGAGTCCCAATCCCGATGGTTAATTTTGATGGGACTGATGATTATCTAACAATCATAGATGGTACGTTAGGCAGTACCGAAGGTGATGCGTTTACATGGTCTTTCTGGATTGACTTTAATAGTGATGGTGATGGAGTCTTGCAGGACATCACGGCAAACGGTGACAATAATCTTTTAATACGTAGAGCTGCTGATAATAAGTGGGATATATTTCTTCAGGATGATGCCAGTGCAACGCAGGCTTTAGTAGCAGAGTCCACAAATACATTCACTTCTTCTGATGGGCTAATGCACGTTATGCTTGCCTTTGATGGGGTTACTCCTGCTGTTCAATTTTATATCAATGACACAGTAGAGACATTGGTTCCTTCAAAGGGGCCAACTGCCGCTGATTTGGATATAACAACAGGTACACTTACTATAGGTCGTAATACTAATAATGCGGCTAATTACCTTCATGCAGATATAGGCCAATTTTACATGGCTGAAGAGTATATTGATATTTCAGTTGAAGCAAATCGCAGAAAATTCATTGATGCCAGTGGCAACCCGGTTGATCTTACAGATCCTAACGAATCAAGCGGTTTTAAGGGAACTCTGCCAACAGGAAACCGGCCGATCATATATCTCAATAAAGCAACTACGCTATGGCAGGAAAATCTGGGTTCCGGTGGTAACTTCACCGTAAATGGAGGAGGATTGTCAGATGGGACGCCTCCATCCATACCCACATCTGGAACTGGCACAGACAACATGACTCTGGTTTCCAACTCGCAGACGGCGAAGACGCAACCTAATGCCGCAAACATTCTTTTATTGGCGGAAGATGTGGATGCGATCACCCCCAACACCGACCTCAAGGCTTTTGTCAGTCGTGATGGGAATGATCCTGTTGCTCAGGTGACACTATCTGAAGTCGGCGATTTTGAAAAAGGAAAACTATACACAGGAACGGTTGACCTATCTTCGCAACCGGCAGGAACGAGCATGAAATGGAAGGTGGAGACTGATAACAACAAAGAACTGAACCTGCACGGCGTGGGATTAGAATGGAGGTAAGTTGATTTAAGATTTAAACTTTTTTAATCGTTACCGGGCGAGGGCTTATAGCCTTCGCCCTTTTTAGCAACAAAGTTTGTCCTGAATGTCCGCTTTGGGTCGTTTACGGAATTCGACAAACGGGGTGAGAGGTAAACGACCTGGAGCCAAAACAGTATTGTAGCATTAGCTCTACGTCGTTTAGCTGAGTCCAGCACAAGTTATCGGTCAATAGCGAAAACTACCCGGTTCCTAATCAAGAACCCTCTCTTCTAAAAGGGGTATGGTTCACCGTCTCCCGCCTCTTGACCCTCGGCTTGTCAGACTCGTATTTATTTAACAATTCAGATTTGAGGATTTTATCGTTGCCCTTTGCGTATTTTTTGGCGTAGTAAAAATGGCTGGCAGCTTCTTTGGGAAACCCAAGTTTGTGCAGGCTCAAGGCCCCGTTGAAATAACTTTCTGCGGATGGGGCGATTATTAAAATTTTTCGAAAATGCTTGTAGGCCTCCTCGTAATTTCCCTGATTAAAGCTTTCGATGCCTTCGGCATAATGCTGGCTGGCTTCAGGGTTTAATCCTTCCTGCATCGGCAACGGCTGCTCCTCGGCAAAGGCGGGAACAATACTTAAGGCACAACTCAGAACCAGTGTAGAAAAAATTATTTTCCTCATCCCTGATCTCCTAGGTATTTTCATAGGGGACGACATCCAGCCATTCTGAGATAGCTTTCCCAATCTCATTGGGTGAGTCTTCCTGAATGAAGTGTGAACCCTTCACAGTGACATCTTTTAAGTTTGGCCATGTGCGAACGAAGTCGCGGGCATACCCCACCAAAAACGCGCCGGGGTCTGCGTTGATGAAAAGTTTTGGGAAATCCTTCGGCCAGAAGCGAAAAATTGTCGGACAATAGCTCATCATTATAGATAACTGACTTTGTAATGAACTTGAACGAAGTCATTGGGGAATGCAGTAGCCTCTGATTTTTCCAGCCGTATTTCCTGGTTTGTTTTACCAAACAGTGGCTTTCCTTCGCCTAGTAAAACTGGAATCTGTGTCAAAGTCATCTCGTTGATTAGCTTTAGATTTAAAAATGATTGAATGGTTTTACCTCCATCAACGTATGCATGTTTAAATCCTTCGTTCTCTAATTGAACTACCAAATCCGCTACATCACCTGAATATATCTCTACTTTATCTATTAGATTTTCTGGTGGCTTTTTCACAGTCTTGCTGAGAACAATGATTCGAGTATCACCATACGGCCATTGTTCTGGAGTTAGATTAAAACTTGAAAGTATTTCCATGCATCCACGTCCCATAATCAAGCAATCAATGGAGTTCATGAACTTGCTAAAACCCATGTTAGCATTTTCACCCATTTCTGCTTGATGATTACCATATGAATCTAACCAATCAACACTTCCATCTTCTCTTGCTATGAAACCATCAACACTCGTAGCGATATAAACGGAAAATTTCATTTTGCCTCTTTAATTTTGGATGCCTGTACGGTTGGAGTCAATTTTCGAGCGGATATAATAGTTCTCTTTGGGTTGGATAGTGACATGTCTCCGGTCGGTCAGTAGCGGTCACTCCAGTGGTTTTTTAGACATCAAGATAATCGGCAGGCACCGGTAACCCTTGGACTTTGAAGAAAGTTAGCTGATCGAAGTAACCCTTTTGGTGTATTATTTGATCATCCTTCACTTGAAAAAAACCACATCCTCTTAGTCCAAGTGGATCTCGCCATTGCAATATGGCTGTATCACCACACTCATAAATCATTTCTTCAATACAAACCATTTTTGCTCTAGAAAATTCCAACTCGAGCATTTTCCTGATAGCGGCTCTTCCCTTTAGAGGCTCGGAAAAAACTACTTGATCGTTGAGTGCATCTTCAGCATATAAATCCGCTAAGCCCTCAATGTCTGCTTGATTGAATTTTTCGATCCAAACCTTAATCAGCTCTTTTGGTGTCATTGCCTTACCCTGATTTATGCCTGACCAATGTTAATCAGTCAGAATTATAGTTCATTATACCAGTTAATTGAATGTCCGCTTTGGGTCGTTTTCCTGATTCCACAGGTGTCGTTACTACCCCTCCAGGGTGCAAGGATAAGTAAATACTATAACGAATCCAGTTTCGTTTATCTAAGTCCAGCGTTACGCTGGTCTGGTACAATCTAATCTCCTTGATTTCTGTGTGGCTGTTAAAGGGCAAGAGAAGCGATGAAAGAAATGATTAAACTACTTATTTTGTCTCTGGTCTTGTTCGCTCAGGCTGAGGCGGATGCAACCAAAAGCGATTGCGTTCGGCAGGAAAAGGAGGGAGGCTCCCCCGCTTCCTCAAAACCCGGTGCGATTACTTTCGTGAACAGGGGCAGAGAACCTGTGGTTTTCTATTGGCAGGACGGTAAGGGAAAACTTCGACGTTACGGGGAAGTTCAAAGCCGAAGACGAATCCGACAACCTTCTTATGTCGGGCATATCTGGATTGTGAAAACGCTTGACGGTCAATGCCGAGGCGTTTATACGGTTGGTAAAATCCCTGTGACGGTCAGCATCGGACAGGCAAAACCAACGATCAATGAAAAATATAGTCCCCCTCGAATCAGTTACGCATGCATGGTCGGCAACGTACCTCGTTCTCTGGATGCGCCACCTTTTTACAGTAAGTACTGCAATGCGGACGGTATCCCCATACTGTCTTCTGGTGAAGTGGAGAACAAAGCCCTGAACGCAGCCTGGAGCATCGTTACAAATATGATCCGCAATCTTTCGCCATCAATGCGGCGGTCTCTTATTTCAGAGGATGTGCGGGTTGCCGTCATCGGTCGCAATCAGGGGACGGCTGACATCCCTGAGTATGCCGGCAGCAAAAAAGAAATGGGGGAAAAGGCGCTGAACCTGCGCGCCCGGGGACTGGGAGGACGCATTGCCTCGGCAGGAGAAGAGAATCTAATCTGCCTGAGGGTGGACCGCTACCGGGGGGAGAGCATTCTCATTCATGAATTCGCTCACACCATATGGACTTACGGTGTGCAGCCGGTTGATAATATGGGAAGGCTCGGCAAGCGCCTCAACCGCGCTTTCAACGACGCCAAAAAACAAGCGCGCCTGCTCAATAAATATGCGGGCACCAACACCGCTGAATACTGGGCCGAAGGGGTGCAGTCCTTTTTTGACTCCAACCTTCCCAGCGATATCAAGGGAATGAACAGCAGAAACCGAAATGGGCTTGCTCTACATGACCCGGCTCTTTTCAGGTTGATCAACGAAATCTTCGGGGCCTATAAAGTCCCTCATTGCCATAAACAGAGCTAGAGGTGACACCTCGTCATTGGTCAGCTTTTTCCAGTTGTCATCCGATACCTGCACTGCCTCAGCCGTGAAATTCATTGCTCTCGTTGTTGAGTCGGTCCAACTGATCGGGAGTGAGGTTAATATCCCCGGCGGCGCAAAATTCCTTCACCTGTTCTGCTTTGCGTGCTCCTACTACAGCGGTGGTGATATTCCTTTGCTGGTTCACCCAGGCGAGTGCCACGTTGATGGGTGCCGTATTGATTTCCCGTGCAATTTCCTGAACCGTGTCGCGCACAAATTGTGATTCACCAAACTCAGGCTGCCGATACAGGCGATATTCCTGGCGGGCGGGTGCCTTTAAGGCCTCTTCATCGATTCGACCGGCTAAAAGACCCCGGGCACTGGGCGAACACGCCATGTAACCGATACCGGCCTTTTCACATTGTCTTAAATGCTCTCCTTCGTACGTGCGTCTAAGCAGGTTATAAGGAACCTGATTGACGGTGAACAACGAGGCGGCTTCTGACATCAGGACAATGTCCTTCGACTGGAAATTCGAGATACCTACGGTACGGGCTTTGCCACTTTCTTTGAGGGCAGCCATGACGTCGCACATCTGTTGGGTATTTTCCATGGAGTCAATATACATGCCCGGCCAGTGGACCAGATAGGCATCGACATAATCCCGCCCAAGATTTTTCAACGACCCTTCAAGACGCGACTGCCAGGCCTCGATTGTCATTTCAGCATCGGGCGTGATTTTGGAAACGATGAGGACATCGTTTTTTCGCGAGCCCAGGGCTTTGCCGAGTCGGCGTTCGGATTCCCCTTTGCCATAAGCCTCGGCGGTATCAAACGCCATGATGCCGCCATCCAGAGCGGTCTTCACTATTCGGTCGGCCTCGTCTTCTGAACACTCGTCGCCCCATTCTTTGCCGGGGGCTATCTGCATGCAGCCAAGGGTGAGGGCTGTCCAGGGGATGTCGAGTCCTTCAACTTTTATCGAACGCATTATTTCTCCATTTCTTAGCAATGGCTGATTAAATATTATTCTGCAAAAATACTTTTTTATCGTGCAGTTTACTACAAAACGCGGATGTCCGCTTTGAGTCGTTTGTCGATTTCATTTAGCTGAGTCGAGCGTTACGCAGATTGGTGGTTACATTGGCCCCACGCCTAGTGGTGGTCATCGCATCTGGTGGATGCTCTGGTGAGCGAACCACATGCCGAAGAAGAATAGGGCAAGTAGCAGCCAGCCCCACCATTTGATCTTCGCCTGCCGTTGAGCCTTTTTTTTATTGATGTAGCTCATCTCTGGATTATACCCGGTTCTCCGTTATAATAGCATTATGGACAAAACTGGACAGTTGCTGGAAGATTTGAAGAGTGAAGACCCCGCAGTTCGTGAAAAAGCCACTCGGGATTTGTGGATTATCTGGCACCGGCAGGAGGGTATTGAGTTGGAGCGTGAACTGAACGAAGGAACCGAGTTGATGGATCAGCAAAAGCATGATGAGGCTTTGATTGCGTTCCAGATACTGGTCGAAAAGTGCCCCGACTTTTCAGAAGCGCATAACAAGCTGGCTACGCTATTGTTCATGATGGGGCAGTATGATGAGGCGGTTAAGGAATGCGATGAAGTATTGCGACGGATCCCGTACCATTTTGGAGCTTTGAACGGATTGGGTATGTGTCTGTATGAGTTGAAACGGTTTGAAGAAGCTATCCTGACTTTCCAGCTGGCCCTCGAAGTCCAACCCTACGCCCTGATCAATAGAACCTATATAGCCCGTTGCCGAGCTAACCTGAACTAGCCCAGCGTGACGCTGGACTCAGCTGGCAATAGCCCGTAAATTAGTCAGATATTCTGAAGCGCTATACTATTATTTTACCCACATTAGTTCATGCTATTTGTTATCGCTGGTATCCATTTCTTCTGCTATATCGAGGGCGGTGCGCAAGAAGGTTCTGCCAGCTTTTTTTAGTCGGTCTTTCTGAGCTTTGGTCCCACTCTTCATAATATCTTGCGAGATATTACCAAGGATTTGCATTTCGAGACTCTCTATAACCTGTGGGATCTGCATTTTACTTTCTTCCTGTTTATTGCCGTAGGGGATAGGTTGTTCGAAAAGTAATTGTCCTGCCGGACCTAGGTCGCCAGTGCCTTCTTCGAGATATTTTTTGACTTCCGACTTGTTGAATTTGTGGTCGGGGAACTTTTTACCCAACTCTTCCTGAAATACATCACAGATGCTCAAAAGAATATCGGGGTCTTTACGTTTGGGGCTTTCCTTCGATTCCCAGGACACAGCTGTTTTGTAGGAGGTGTTGGCGCGCGCGGCCAAATCCTTCAAGGTCAGCCCCAAACCTTTGCGCATTGCCATTTGGCGTATGCGAAACTTGTCAAACATAGCGAGCGGGATATAGTAACTCGTAGGTTGTTTTTATCCATTGACAGCTCTGATTATGGTGATATATTTCCATGTATTGGGTGATTGTGGGTTATTTAAGAGTGGAATTATGCCAGTAAAGTAATGTGTTGTCAACGGCTTAAGACGTTGTTCGTGCTGAGGATGGATAACTTTTTAGAATAGAGGATAGTGCTATGGAAAGCAAGATCGATGGGATGGGTCAGCGCATTCGCAGTTGGAGGAAGGATCAAGGCATAAAGGGTTATGAGCTGGCACAGCAGCTAAATATCTCCAGTGGAAGTTTGTCAGAGATAGAAAGAGGCAAAAACCTTCCTTCGGCTTCAACACTCGCATCCATTCATTTGAATACTGATTTGAGCGTGGGATATGTTTTAACCGGTCAACTTCCAGGTAAAACCCCCATTGCTTCTCAGTCCTTAATTGTGGAAGTGGATGACAAAGTTTTCCGTGTGATTCTGAAAAGAAAAAATAAACAGAGTTCTACAGCCCGATAATCACAGGGAGTTACTTTGAGGTTAGAACACTTTCAATCCGTTCCAGGGCCCAATCGAGTTCTTTTTTGGTGATTACCAGTGGTGGGGCGAAGCGGATCACGTGTTTATGTGTCTCTTTGCATAGGATACCTTTTTCCATCAATGCTTCGCAGAACTTCCTTGCGCCACCGGCTGATTTCTTCAGTTCAACTCCGATCAACAGTCCCATACCGCGCACCTCTTTCACGTAGGGGGAGTCGATATTCTTTAGAGACTCCTTTAGGTAGTGACCCATAAACAGTGATTTTTCAACAAGATTTTCATCTATAATTACATTCAGTGCTTCCCGTGCTACGGCGCAGGCGAGAGGGTTACCGCCGAAGGTACTGCCATGATCTCCTGGCTCGAATACAGACAGAGCTTCCTT
>JAJDBI010000192.1 GCA_029261435.1 Nitrospinaceae bacterium | reverse complement strand
CTAATTACGTAGCTCTGGAGATGTATGATGATGCTATCCTCCAGTTTGAAACGGTTATAAATAAATATCCCCGAGGCAACAAAGCGCATGACTCCCGTTATATGCTGGGTCTGACCTATTCTAAAAAGGGTGAAACCAGTCGTGCCGTTGAAGTTTTGGAAGGCGCTTTGAAGAAGAATCCTCCCTCCGAAGTGCGTGGAAAAATTCTTGCTCAGTTGAATGAAATTCAGTAGTTGACGATCTAAACACCTTTTACCATCCTCTTTCCCACTTATCGGTTGAAGCCCACTCAGTTTTGGGTTATTCTCCCCCCATAGAGGCTTTAACAGGCTTTTTGTTCCTGTAATCAATCTGACACCTCTGTTAACCCCGGTTGTTTGAGTTCCCGTTTCTTCTTTAAGAATCCTTTTTTTTTTCACGAATTGAATGTTTCCTGGAAAAATAAATATTCAAATTGTTTAATTTGAAAAATCTTGTGATTAATTTATGGAGAGGGTTGGTTCGTGTCTGCTGACCCGAAGGTTATAGCTGTTATCCCCGCACGGTGGGCCTCCTCCCGTTTTCCCGGCAAGCCTCTTGCCCTTATTAAAGGCAAGCCGATGATCCAATGGGTATTTGAACAGGCGAGTAAGGCGAAAAGTGTTTCAGAGGTGATTATCGCTACTGATGATGTTCGCATTATCGAGACCGTTAATAAGTTTGGTGGAAACGCCGTCATGACCTCACCGGATCATGAGTCTGGAACCGATCGTATTGCCGAGGTAGTTCGTGATAGAAACTGTGAGATCGTTGTGAACGTGCAAGGGGATGAGCCATTGATTCCTCCTGAAAATATTGATCTTATTGTACGGCCTTTACTGGAAGAGGTTTCCGAGTCAACTGTCACATTGAGAATACTGATCAAATCGCGAGATGAGTTGATGAATCGTAATATAACCAAGGTTGTGGTGGATAAATCTGACTCGGCTTTATATTTTTCTAAGGCTCCGATACCCTTGGATAGAGATGGAGTCGATACAAATGTCGCTCCTTTGAAGCCTTTCTGGTATAAACATATTGGTCTTTATGCGTATAGAAAAAAATTTTTGATGGAGTTTGGCAGTTTGCCTGAGTCGGGTCTTGAGAAAATTGAAAAGCTTGAACAATTGCGCATTCTTGAGAATGGTTTCCGCATTAAAGTTGTTGAAACGGATTTAGACTCGATTGGCGTGGACTGTGAAGCGGATTTAGCGTTGGTAGAAAAGAGTTTGGCGATGGTTTTACCCTGAACCTGAAATTGTTGAGGATATTAAGTGAATAAACGAACTAATGGTAAGAAAGTAAAGTATATTTTCGTTACGGGTGGGGTTCTATCGTCTTTAGGTAAGGGGATTGCTGCATCTTCAATAGGCAGTTTGCTGGAGTGCTCCGGTCTTAAAATTACGATTCTTAAACTGGATCCATACATCAACATAGATCCGGGAACGATGAATCCATTTCAGCATGGCGAGGTTTATGTGACCGATGATGGTGCAGAAACTGACTTGGACCTTGGACATTACGAACGGTTCACTCATGCAAAAATGCGCCGGTCCAATAATATTACAGCAGGCCGCATCTACCATAATGTGATTCAAAAGGAACGGAAAGGTGAGTATTTAGGCGCTACGGTTCAGGTGATTCCTCATATTACAGACGAGATCAAAAATCATATCCGCTCGGTTGGCAGTAGCAGTGGAGTGGATGTCGTGATTTGCGAAATCGGCGGTACAGTGGGTGACATTGAAAGCCTGCCTTTTCTTGAGGCTATTCGCCAGTTCCGTTTTGACGTTAAACCGAAGGATGTGCTTTATGTTCACTTGACTCTTGTCCCGTATATTAAAACCTCTGATGAATTAAAAACAAAACCCACACAGCATAGTGTTCAGAAATTACGGGAAATTGGTATTCAACCGGATGTTCTGTTGTGCCGAACTGAAAGAAGCCTTTCGAAATCCATCAAAGAAAAAATAGCTTTGTTTTGCAGTGTCGAGGCGAGGTCCGTGATCACGGCCATGGATGTTCCTTCCATTTATGAAGTTCCGCTTAGCCTGGAAAAAGAGGGACTCTGCGAAATCATTCTGGAAAAAATGGGCATGAAGCCGAAACAACCAGATCTGGAACGATGGCAATCGATCAACCAGATTTTGAAAAAGCCCAAGCATGAGGTCAAGATTGGTATTGTCGGAAAATATGTGGACTTGAAGGAGTCTTATAAAAGCCTTACGGAAGCGTTGATTCATGGTGGGATTGGCAATAATGCTCGTGTCATCTTTGACTGGGTGGATGCAGAAGATCTGGAAAAAGAGGGTGGCCCGGACTTGTTGAAAGAGTGTGATGGAATTCTGGTTCCTGGAGGATTTGGGGATCGCGGTATCGAAGGTAAGATCAAAGCGGTCCAGTATTCCCGTGAAAAGAAGGTTCCCTATTTTGGCATTTGCCTGGGCATGCATTGTGCCGCGATTGAATTTGCAAGGCATGTGGCAAAGCTTAAAAATGCCAACAGTGCCGAGTTTTCGAACACATCGCCTTATCTGGTCATTGATCTTCTGCCCGATCAGGACTCTCAGGGAGATAAAGGCGGAACCATGCGGCTGGGTGAATATCCCTGTCAGTTGAGAAAAAATTCAAACGCCTATAAGGCGTATGGAAAAAGAGAAATTGAAGAACGGCATCGGCACCGTTATGAATTTAACAATATGTATCGGATTGAAATGGAAGAGGCGGGATTGGTCTTCAGCGGTTTGTCGCCCAACGGCAATCTTGTGGAGATCATCGAATTAAAAGACCACCCCTGGTTCCTGGCCAGCCAGTTTCATCCTGAGTTTAAATCCTCCCCAATGAACCCCCATCCGTTGTTCAAGGACTTCATTTCATCTTCCTTGAAGCATGGGAATAATAACCACACCTGAAACTATAAAAGATAATAATACCTAAACCAAAAACCTCGCGCATAGAAATCCAGTTTGTTCAAGTCTACTTAATCTTAAACTGATCCATGATGGCAGGGATTTTCTTAAGCATGAAGTTAAGAACGACCCCTTTTACTGAGTTGAATTTTGCTGGATCTCCAGGAGTGTACTTAAATTTTCCGGCTACCGTGGAGACGATAGTTCCTCCAGGGTCTCCATCTACGACAGCCACGACTTCTTCACCTGCTGGTTGTACCTGCAAGGTTATATCAATAGGTTGTCCTTGTACTAAGACTGGAGGAGTTTTGGGATCAATCACGCTAATAGAGGGTGTTGGGGGCGGGGTTTGGGTTGACTCAGGTTTTGTAGGATTTGCAACTGTGGCTGATCGGCTGCCAAAATAAAACCCAGAGATTGCTGATAAAATTGTTCCTATGATGGTTAGAATACTGTTGGCAAATTTTACAGAAGATTCAGACTTTGAAACTTCAACCACAACGGTAAAAGTTCTGAGTTCTGGCTCAAGAATTGGTTGGCTGGTTTTTCCTTTAAGTGAATCAATTTCTTTTAGTGTAAGACCTTTGTGTGTGACGGATTTTTCCTTGTTAATTTCTTCGACAACGGTAAATTTTTCAACTATTGGCTCGGGAATAATCTGCTGAAAGTTTTTCCCGAATAAGGCGACTTCCTCTATAGTGAGTCCCTTGCTTTCCTTGAGTCGTGAGGATGACATATCACTGTATAAGTAGAGTCCTCCAACGAAGAATATGGCAATAATGCTGAGGGCAATAAGAGCCCGAACAGATCCTTTTGGTAAACCAAAAGCATGCTGGATATCTATCAACCCCATGGTCCTGAAGGTCCAAAGAAGAAGGGTTAAAATAGAGGCAAGGGCGAAAAATGAAAAAAGACATATTAGAGCGATTAAGTAAGATGATGACTGACCATTGACGATGAGGTTTGCCAATATGCCGACAAAACAGAGGGTTCCTAATAAAGTGATAATTGGTGCCACAAAATAAACTTTATTTTCCTTACAAGGTTCACTCATAGGTTAAAGTCTCCATAGTTTTATAAACGCGCCAGATATTTTAGGACCCTCGCTTGATAATTATAGGAGTTCACACCGGACCCATTATAACGACGCATTGCATAGGGCCAGTCGCAGGGAAAGTTTTCGCGAATAGGGACTTTTGTGTAAGAGCCCGGATGGTACTGGGTTTTTTTGTAAGTGTGGCTGGAGTCCTTGTAATAGGGGGTCACATCGGCCACTATATCTATTGTTCCCGCTTCCTGTGCACAGTTCTTACAATCTGTTAGATACCCTTCTTCATTCTCTTTGTATTTGCAGGTTAGAGGGCTCTTTTGAGTTTTGCCATCGGCAAAGCGGTCGTCTGCACGTTTCCCACCCGGCTTACCTCTGACAAAATGATCAAACTTATGTCTTAGTTCTTGTATAGCCTTACTGATGTTGCCTTCTACATTATCCATAAATTGTTTCACCTCACTTTTCTTCGGCGGGTGGTGAAACAGGGTGAATTGTCCCAAGCCATATCCTCGTGATGTGTAGATATATTTTTCCCCGGCATTGGTATCCATGCCAACGACAATATAATTATCTTCATCAACACCACGGGGGACATAGAAATGTTTGAGGTTTGATTCTTGTTTGAATATTGCCTTCAGGAAGGGGATGGGCACTTCGGTGGAAGTCAGTCCATCAAGTTTTGAAATGACGGTTTGATTTGCAGCTTGAGGATTAGCATCAAAGGGGAGTTTGGGGAACTTGGGATCATCCAGCATTTCGCAAATGCATTGCACCAGTTTTTGATCGCATACTCCATCCACATCTGCTACTCGTCCCTTATTGTAATCACTTACAGAAACTGGAGCACTTTTGATTTTTTGAGGATTCTCTCCAAAGTTGTGAAGCAAGTCGTGCTGAAGAGCTTTGATAGCCCTCTCGGTGCCGGGTCCAAAGCCACCATCAATCCCACGATACAAGTATCCCAGCTGCCTGAGGTCTCTTTGAAGATCCTTAATCTGAGTTTTGGATGCTGCTCCTGAATCTCGTTGTAAAATCAGTCCAGACTGTTTATAACTTCTGGCTGGCATAATTCCCCCTTGTAATCAAAAGAAATCAAAGGACCAAGTTTGGTAGCGGATTATTTTTTACTTTGTGCCTTCCATTTTTTATTGTCATAGGTGGGGCCGGTAGTAGAAAAGTCCCACTTCAGTTTTCCCATCAGGAATGTATCGTCAGTGGATTGAACTTCCTTTCCAGAGGTGCTTCCTAGGGAAAGTTCGAGCCAGGTTCCTTGGAACTGTGGAATTTTAACATCCACTCCAATGGAGTATTCGGTGCTGACGTCACTATCCTGCCCCGAAATTTCTGAATAATTGTATAACCCTTCTGCGTTAATAAATAAGGTGTCAGTTGCTGCAAATCTTATTCGGCCTCCCGCTGAAAGAGTTTCTTGAGTCAGAAAACTACCCTGAGCGCTATCATTGGCAACTTGCTCATCAAAGTTATAACGGGCATGAAAAATAAACAGACTACCTTTTTCGATGTCAAACATTTCTATGCCATCAAAACCCAACGAGTACGAAGTCCAGACAGAACCGCCTCCCCATTCCAGGTTATCGGCTGCACCATCGGGAGAAATCCAGGTGGGTGCAGCTCCAATGGTCCAGGCAGACTTGTTCGCGTTTCTAGCACGAGATGCTTTTCGACATTCTTCCCCAAAAGTTTTAGGATTGAAATTTGCGGTCTCACTTTCCCTATGAGCTTTGCTCTCTTTACCAGTATAAAATCGCCTGATTCCTGAACTACCTTTAGGTAAAGTGAGTATAGAGTCAGTATTTTTTGCTATAATCCTTTTTAAACTCTTGTCAGTAATTGTTAAGTTTATTTTCTTTGCTTGAGTTTGAATCGGTTCCAGCCTGTAGACAAGGTTTCCTGTTTTTGGCCATTTAAACATGTCAATTATTTTAAATTCTAGCTCTTCATTTTTCTTTCCATATTCTGAATTTTTAGAAAACTCAATAGTTATCTGATTTCCCTTTTTTGTGTCACTTCTTAGCCCGCGCACTTTATATCCATTTATAAAGGGGGATTCTGTTTTCAAAGCATTGGATTTCGCAAACGTATTAGCAAAGGCATTGTCAATACAGGATCCTAGTACGGTGTCAAGGCGTGGATCTCCATCATCATAAGGTGTAAACCTGAAACCTAAGGCTAACCTGGCAGACTTGTCATCATCGGTTGCCCCTTTAGTGGTTGCCACAGAGAATTGAAACCTTGATGCAAGTCTGTAACTTAAGTTATTGCGATACCTGTTAATGGTAAAGTTTTTCCCTGCTAATAAAAGAGCAGGGGTGGTATCTATAGCAATTCCTGTTTGAAGGTTTCCTTTTCGATCAGTTCCCTGCAATAAGTCTACCGCTAGATCTTTGGGGCTGTCAGGTCGGTTGATTTTTTGTGGGGTCACATTTAAAGCCGTAAAAGCTGGAGATTCAGGTACAGAAAATCCATTGTCAAAGTTTATAACTGAGTTGTTTTTTTTTGGTTCGTCTTCAGCAAAGGCTGTGGATGCCTGTAGAAAAAGAAATAGAAATAACGAAAATCCTGAGATGATATATTTTATATTATTCATTAGACTATGATCTCCACTTCACCAGTAAATGGATCTACTGGCATCGGTCCACTTTCGTCAATAATAGTGTGGACATCGTCACCCTGAATTAAATCCAATTTTAATGAATATTGTTCGCCTTCAGCTCCAGTGCGAGAGGTGATTGTGATCAACCATCTTATTTTGTACCCATTTATCTGCGCCACTGAGTCAAAATTGTTTTCTAATGAATAGCCCTCCTCAAAATCAGCTTGACTGACGCTTAACGGTTCACTTTGAAAATCACCAGGAGCAATATAGGTGATTTCATAATTAACCTTATGGTTATGACCGACAACTAACCTTAATTTAGGCATTCCTTGGGTCGCATCTAATCTGATTGGAGGCATGATTTTCTCCTTGTTAAAATGTTTTTTTACAAAAATTGGTTTGTCAAATCTTTACTATGCAAATAAATATAGGCTAAGTAGATAATCCATACCTCACCTCGTACGATATCTGTATCTTAATTTTGGCTTGCCTAATATATTGCTCAATTCGAATTAATCAAGCATAAAATGCGGTTTTATAGTGTATTTCGGGAGGGTTATTTATCGTTAGAACAAAAAAACAAGGTGTTAGAGCTGAAAAAAAATTTATTCCTGCAGAGCGTTGGAGGGGTCAGGACATGGCGCGGATGACATCTCGTTTGCCGATGATGCCAACCAGTTTATCGCCATCGAGAACGGGGAGGGTGTGAACATCTTTCTCAGCCATCAACGTGGTGATTTCGTTGAGGTCGGTGTCGAGAGAAACGGTGATAGGATTTTTGTGATAAATATCTTCAATTTTGGAGCCGGTTAGTTTTTTTACATCGTCTTCAAACTTCTTTTCACTCTCTAGAAACAAGACAGCATCAAACAGAGCTATGACGGTAGGGATGTGAAGATTCTTGTTCTGTTCGATCAAGTCACCCTGGGTGACTACACCGATAACTTTTTCTTTATCATCCAATACAGGAACCCCATTGAAGTGGTTTTCGATAAACAGTTTCGAAAGGTCGCTGATGGGTTGGTTCTTATTCACGGTAACTACATTCTGGGTCATGATATCGCGTGCCGTTTTCATTTATTTCTCCGTTTCGTTGAGGCTAATCATCTTTCTTTAGGTTAGATAGTTTTCTTAGCTGGTCTATTCCATCTAGCGAGGGTCGAGGTGTGATAGCTTTTTTAGCAGACTTGTTTTTAATTACTGGTTTCTTATTTGATTTTCCAAACAGGTTTTTGAAGAATTCAATAACGGTTACCACGAAATCGATGAACCTCTCCATGAACCTGAATGGCAGTTCTTTTTGCATTTTATAGACAACATAAATAACCACCGAAAGTAGAATTATATTGGGTATCCATACAGAGGTGTAAGCATGGATCCTGCCAATTCTTCCCATGTTTTGGGTCAAGATGAGTCCGACATAGTAAACCATGATAACAGCTACGGTGACCCCAAAACTGCCTGACTTTCCCGACCGGCTTGATTTGATACCCAGGGGTGCTCCCAGAATTGCAAAGAGCAGGCAGGTGAAGGGGATAGAGAATTTTTTGCTTAACTCAACTTCTGGGCCAGAGGTGGGAAGTCCTTTTGACTTCATGTCTTTGATTTTATCTTTGATCTTTGAGTAGGAGAGTTCTTTGTTTCCAATAAGGGCTTTTTTCTCCAGCCTTTCAGTGTCTGGGAGGCTGAGGTTAATATCATAACGATCAAAATTTAAAGTCTGGTAGTCGCCTCTTTCATTGCTCAATTCGTGAATGGTTCCATTGTTGAGTTTTAGCTGGATTTTAAGGGTCTCAGGATTTGGAAAAATCACGCCTTGTTCAGAAGTGATGATTTGTGGCGCTTCTGGGTTAGTGGTGTCGGCAATGAACACACCTATGAGCTGTGAATTTTGATGGTGCTCTTTAACCAGAAGAATCAGGTTTTTGAAGTCCCGGTTGAATACGTTGGGTTGGATGTCAATGTTAGCCCGGTTTTTAATGATGTCATAAACAAGGACTTTATAGGATTGGTTACCCCATGGAAGAGCCCAGAACATTACTATGTTGGCAATAAAATATGCGAACAATGAGAAGAATAGAACGGGTTTCATTAGTTCTATAAAACTCCAGTTGCAGGACTTCATAGCAACCCACTCATTATTGGCTGAAAACTGATTGAATGTGACTACGGAAGACATGAGGACTGCCATAGGAATGGTGATAGCAAAAAATGCGGGAGATATATAGACCATCATCATCACCATTTCTATGAAAGAAACGCCACGATTAACGATCATTTCTGCGAGAAACAGAAATTTGTCCAGATAGAGGATCATTGTCATGGCAAAGATACTGATCAGGAATATTTTCAATAATTCTTTGAATATATATCTATCAATAGTCTTGAAAAACATGGGGTTGCCTTTGAATGAAATGAAAGCTGGCTGGAGTTATGATTGATGATAAAGAAACGAAGGGTTTCTTTTCAAAAACGCTGACATTATACTACATCCCGACTTCTGAATTGAATCTTACCCTTGTAATTTTAATGAGTAACCCAACTACAAAATATCAGCATAAAAGATTGCCCCAATGGTTAAAAACCCGGCTTCCCGGCACCCGTAAATTTTTTCAGTTAAAATCCCTTATAAAAGAAAGTGGTTTGAACACGGTTTGCGAATCAGCATCGTGCCCTAATATCGGCACCTGTTGGGATGCGGGAACTCTGACTTTCATGATTCTGGGAGATACCTGTACCCGAGCCTGCAGATTTTGTGATGTCCCTACAGGGCATCTGAAACTCCCTGACCCAGATGAACCTGATAAAGTTGCATTATCACTCTCACGGTTGAATTTGAAGTTTGCAGTCATAACCTCTGTGGATCGAGATGATTTACAGGACGGAGGAGCAGGGCATTGGGTTAAAACTGTTGTAGCTATTAGGGAGCGATGCCCAACGATTAAAATTGAGACCTTGATTCCAGATTTTCAGGGAAACTCAGATCTAGTCCGTCAAGTATGTGAAGCCCGGCCTGATGTGTTGGCTCACAATTTAGAAACGGTTGAATCTTTGCAGAAGGATGCGCGTCCTCAGTGTCGTTACGAATGGTCTTTGAAAACTTTAAAAATAGCGGCAGAAACCGAGGGAGTAATCGTAAAGAGTGGACTTATGCTGGGGTTGGGAGAAAAAAAAGAAGAAGTGATTCAAGCGATGAAGGATCTTGTCGATGCCGGATGTCAAATTCTTTCACTTGGGCAATACCTCCGGCCTTCACCAGCTCATATGGAAGTGGTCGATTTTATACACCCAGACCGATTTGCCGAATATAAAGTGATTGGCGAATCACTGGGCTTGAATCACGTGGAAGCGGGGCCTCTTGTGCGGAGCTCTTACCTGGCGGATCAGCAGGCTCGAGCGGTTGGATTAATTTGAGAGTAAAGGGGGATGTGGTCGCCTTTTTGACTTATGATCTATGATGGCTTTTTCGATTAACTGGATAAATACACTCGGTTCTTGAGGCTTGATGATATATTCGTTAGCTCCTATAGCATACCCTAGTTCTATGTCGGCCGGTGTTTTGTAAGAGCCTGTATAAATAATGAGAATGACATGATTATACTCAGGGTTAGCTCTAACCTGTCGGCATAGCTCGAATCCGTCCATCTCAGGCATCAAAATATCCGTTACAATCATATCGGGCACAGATTCTTTGATCATGTCCAAAGCCTTTTTCCCATTCAGTGCACTCAGCACAGTATGATCTTGTCTGTTAAGTAAATTCGTTAGCATCACTCTTGAATCTTCTTCATCCTCTACAATCATGGTTTTCATTACTTGATTATGTCCCTGTTGTACTTAAAAAAGTTTGAAATCCTCAAGACGAGCTAGCTATAAACTCACCTTAAAATCCCTACAGCTACTAACCATGAAACTAGCAATTTCTACGCCAAAGAGCATGCTTGGATTTTTTTTTAATTAGTCAGTAAATACAACGAGTTATGGCGGGTTGATTCACAGCTTGCAGTTTTGAAGAGCTATTACTTGTATAAATTTCCGACCAACCACAGAGGATGTAAAATTAATTTTATTGAAAGGGGAGGCTACGAGGCTTATTCGCCTGCTTAAGGTCGTAATGAAGTGACGAGCTGGTAGAGTCCATCAGGAAGTTGAAAGACTGGGAGGGTGGTTAAGCTTTTTGAAGGAAAAGGTTCACTGTTTCATCGTAAGAGGTTTGAATTTTTGCCCTTAAATCAGTGAGGTTTATTCGGTCGGGAAGTTGGATGATCTCCCATACATCTTCGTCTAAAATAGAGGGTATTTTGCTTTCACCGCTACAACCCCATTTCAAGGTGTTAGCTAGAATATCTGCAAGATAAATAATTGAAGTTTCCAAGGAATAATTGGGGGCATTACCAGGTTCATGATGGAATGTTGTCGTTTCCACATGGAATTCTGCGAGACCCCATTTCTTTAAAAGTTTGCCACCCAGTTCGGCGTGATCGAACCCCAGTTCCTCTCGTTCCAGCTCGTGTAGAGGCTCCTGCCGAGATTGAAGCTCCAGCAGAATTCTTAAACTTATTTGTGGGAGTTTCATGCATAAAATAATTTGACCGATATCGTGAAGCATTCCAGCGGTAAAAAACTTTTCAGGGTCGAGGTTTTCTTTTTGAGAAGCTATCTCACGGGCAATCAGTCCGCAGGCAATGGAGTGTTGCCAAAAAGACTCCATATTGATCATGGACTCGGGAATAGTTTTGAATTTATCTATAACTATAGTGGATAGCATAAGATCACTCAATTCCCGGGTTCCAATTAAACCGATGGCATGAGAAATCGTTTCTATTTTTTGCGGAAATCCATAGTAGGCGCTATTTACGATTCGGAGTAAACGCGCTGACAAGCCAGCATCATAAACGATGATATCCCCAATTTCAGAGAAGGAGGTATTTTCATCAGACATGGCTTCTTGAAATTGTGTGTAAACTCTGGGGAAGGAGACAAGAGAGTTGTCGCCATCAAGCAGGGTAAGGATATCCAAAATATACCTCCACGAACATTTGGTATATTCAAGTCTCCCCTCCTGAATAGTAGTTAGCTTTGAAATTTAACTTTATTTAATATCTACATGAAAATATTACCATAAACCCCGAATAACGTATTATTTTTTTTACAGGTGGTGAGTGGTGAGATATGGTTTTTGCACGTAAATTCGTATCTTCATATCGGATAAACAAGGGTTTTAAAGGGTAAAGTTTTTCTGCGGGATGAGCTATAAAACAAGATTTGGCACGTGGTTTGCTCAATAGAGGTAAAGGGTGATTGTGTCAAATTATCGTCAGGAGATTTAAGTGCTCAATCTTGATTATCTGCAAAGTGTAAACAAATTGGATTCCACCGACTCAGTTAAGACGAGTAAGGGGTCAAATATTGGTTTTTCCGATCCATTTTATTCTGTATTGATCAAACACCAAATGGAAATGATTCGAGCATGGAATCCAACAAGTGGAACTCCAGAAGCGCAGATTGACCCACTTGCCCTATCGAAGGCTCTTCTTAAATTAAAAGGCTTCAGCACCGAGAGAAAGTTTCAGCCAGCCATTAATTCATTGCAGGTTTTAAAATCTTATGAGACGACAAAAAATATGGAGGACGTAAGTAAGTCAACTAACCCGTCTCTTAAGGATCTGACAATTCGTATTGCTGCTAAAAATTCTATTCCTGCAACGTTACTTCAAAAACTCATTCAAACAGAGTCAGCTTACGACCCTAAAGCTTTAAGTCCTAAAGGAGCGATGGGGTTAGGTCAGATCATGCCGAAAACAGCCACAGAACTGGGGCTGACTATTGGTGATGACAAGACACCGGGATCGGTTTGGCATGCTGAATCGAACCTGGACGCATCAGCTCGTTATCTGAAAAAGCTTTTTGATAAATACCAAA
>JAJDBI010000191.1 GCA_029261435.1 Nitrospinaceae bacterium | reverse complement strand
GATATAGCTTAAGGCTGATGCATGTGCGGGGGCATACTGATGGTGATGTGTTCATCTATATTGAACAACTGAAAACCCTGATCACGGGCGATCTGGTTTCTTACAAAAAAATTCCTTCCTTGGAGGACGCTTATGTGGAGGAATGGATTTCAGCAATGGACTTGTTGGGTGATTTCGATGCGGAAATTTATATTCCGGGGCATGGCGCGCCGGGCGGAAAGCCGGTACTTATAGCGATGAAGCACTATCTGCTGAAACTTAAAGAAATGGTTCTCAAGCAGTTGGAACAAGGCAAGTCTCTCAAAGAGGCTCAGGATATTATCAGGGTAGTGTTTGCAGAAAAATATAAAAGCTGGAAAAACCTGGAATGGCTGGATGCAAATATCGAACGTGCGTATCTGGAGTATAGTTTGAAATAGAGATCGTGCTTAAACCGGCCTCAGCACATGAGGCCTATTGTTTTTCCAGTCTATTTTTAAGATGTTTGCTGAACCCCAGCATAAAGAGGGTTGCCCCGAACATTTCAGAACCTTCCTCAAGAGCAATCAACAGGCGACCGTAGTCCACTCCCATTGGGTCGATAATGTTTTTAGCCAGGCCTTCGAGCAGAAGAACCGAGACCCAGAACATCAAGGCAACAAACATCAGCACGATGATTCCGGGTGAATTGATAAACTTAATTAAAAAGAAACGACTGAGAAAAATAACCACAACCAAAGCGGCAGGGCCATAGAACCATAACCACTCATGGATGAAGTGAAAGGTTGCTGATTCAGGGATCAGGTTTCGCCCCCAGAAAATAAGATTTTCGTGGATGCCAATACAATCATCCAAACCAATAAAGAAGTAAACACTGGCGACCAGATACCAGGGAAGTTTTTCTTTCCAAGTGGCGTTTTTGCCGCAATCGGCCCAGGCCGTCAGTAGTACAGTGAGCCCTAAAAGATAGAGCTGAATGGCAGAAAAATGGGTTCCGTAACCTTGTTCGGCGTTCAGGTTCCAGTGGAAGTTGTCGGGATAGGCGAACCACATTATTTGCAATTCTATTTCTACAATGATCAAAAAAGCAAAAAAATAAAATCGCTGGCGAGTGGCGGTGAGTAACTTCTTTAAGGTTCCGAGATGGCGATTGCGAAACGGGACATTCAACATGGTCCGTATGGAAAACAATAATAAAAGCAGGGCCAAGGGGTTGTTGAGTTTTTTTCCGGGAAGGGGAAAAGGAAAGGGAACATCAAACTGACCCTTCAGGAATATTAACAGAATGAGAATAAGGTCCACCCTGATTATCCATTGAATCAAAGTGTCGAGTGTATCTTTTGTTTGTTGGGTGAGGGGCAAGAAAGTGTCCGGGTTAAGGCGTCAGGGTTTTCCGATGAGTTGGTAAGGCTCGAAAGACGCGTTCATCTCAAGAATGATTTTGTACTCGGGATTATTATTCAGCCAGGTTGAGCTGTGTTCCTTCTTTATTATCAGTAAAGCATCAGGCAAGAGCGATTTTTGAGTTGCATTTTTTACCGGCAAGTCGAGATAGTAGAGCAGGTCTTCACGGGCCTTGCCATGATTGAACAGAGGGCGATTTTCTGAGACCTCTTTTATCTTTTCTGCGAAAGGCCGAAACGAACTATATTCATTTACAATTCTTGCCGTCGGACCGTGAACCGCAAGATACAGGAGAAAAGCCCACCCCGCTATTAATCCGGTAACTTTTAATCCGGAAAACTTATGCAAGGCCTTACGCAGGTATTGCGAAAAAATTAACATACCCCCTGCCCCTATAGCAAGGAAAAGGCCAGCAGGCCGGTGCTTGTCATAAAGCAGTTGTGCCATCCAGCGATCGCGGGAATTTAAAAAAGACGAGAAGGAATTGAAGTTCAGTTCTGGAAGCAGAGCACCAAGGGCCAGTGCCAGTGACAGGAGAGTCATTATTCCCATTACGATCGAGGTGGGAATAGACATGCCCAGTTTGATTTCGGAATCAGGGTTGTCAAACCGGGAAAAAAATACGGCCAGGATGACGGCTCCCATGGGGTAAAGAGGCAGAAGATAGTCGCCTCTTTTTCCGGAAAAAAATGAAAGAAAAATAAAAAGTGTGGCTAGTCCAACGGTGCAAAATTTCCAGGGAATATTATGACGCAGGTGTTTCACTCCATGCCAGATCGCGAAAGGTAAAAACAGGCTCCACGGAGCCATGCCGCCAAGAATTTGCGGGATATAATAATAAAATGGCTTACGGTGAATTTGTATCGCCGCGTTCCCCGATACTCGGCCGACAGTTTCTTGATGGATCATGGTGGCAAAATCTTTTCCTCCATCAACCAGTCCAAAGACCAGCCAGAGTCCTGCCATTCCAATCGGTAGCAATAGCAGGTGCGCCCAGGGGACGTTGAAATTTTTACTAACCCGGCTGAAAATGAATATTGCGAGCAGGGGAAACAGCCATCCTAAAGGTCCCTTGGTCAATACGGCGAGTCCGATTGCGATGCCAGCCACCCATCTGAGCCATGAATTTTGTTTATCACTGGACACCATTTCCCACAGCGAGACAAAAGCGAGCGTGATAAAAAAAGTAAAGAGCATATCTATGCGAGCGTGACTTCCCAGGTATGCAAACCTCCAGCAGGTCGCTATGATTAATCCTGCAAGGCAGCCTATGACAGGAGAAAACTGGCGCATGCCTAGAAATGTGGTGAGGAACACAGTTCCCATGCCAGCTAAAACTGAGGGGATTCGCAGGGAGACTTCGTCAACCCCACCGAGAACTCTGGAGGATAAAAGCCCGGACCAGTAAAACAAGGGCGGTTTGGTGCGCAATTGCTGCGGGTTGATTTGAGGGAGCCAAAGGTTACCGCCACGCATCATATTGACGATAGGAACTCCTTCTCGGGCTTCTCTTTTGGACAGGTCGGTATGAAAAATGGACCAGGAAAAAAGAAATGCCGCTAACAGCACAGGACCCATCAACAAAAATGGATTTAATGCTTCACTATTATGGTTGGGCATAGGATTTGGTCAACGTGGAAGATAATCCGTCAGACCAATGTTCGGTCACTCTTCGAGCAGGCCTTTCTTTTTCCAATAATCCCTGAGCGAGGTGGATGCGTCCAGACAGGTATCGAGATAAGTATGATTTCCCGGAATCATTGGCATAACATGACCATGACTCTTGTCGTTGTAGGGATATTTAACATCCAGAACGTAAGGGCCATTGTGTTTGAGCATGCGCTTCAAAGCTGGAATAACATCTTTCGGATCAGAAATGCATTCAGACTTAATTCCAAAAGCGTGCGCGACTTCGGCGAAGTTGGCATCGCCAATGAAAGTGTGACCACGAAGGGATTTATAAAAACGGTCTTCCCATTGGGCCACCATTCCTAAATGAGCATTGTTGAGAACAATATTTTTTACCGGGATATTCTCAATTTTAAGAGTCTGCAGTTCCTGAATATTCATCAGAAAACTTCCATCACCCTCAATATTGATCACCTGCTTCTTGGGGAACGCAACCTGTGCTCCCATAGCCGCTGGTAGTCCATATCCCATTGCCCCCAAGCCGGATGAACACAGCCAGTTATTAGGTTTGTCAAAATCCAGAAATTGAGCTGACCACATTTGGTGCTGACCAACACCAACGGAAAAAATAGCGTCTTTATCCGCGAGCTTATTAATGTCACTGACGACCGATTGTGGGACTATTTCTTTCTTCTTGGATTCAAATTCCAGAGGAAACTCTTTTTTCCAGTCCTGAATCTGCTTTATCCATGGCTTGATATCTTTCTTGGGTTGGACATAGCCGTGAAGGATTTTTAATGTTTCCTTTACGTCACCCTGAATGGGGATATCTACAAGAATATTTTTATTGATTTCAGTCGGGTCAATATCAATATGTATGAACTGAGCATCTTTGCAGAACTCTGCAAGTTTGCCGGTGACCCGGTCATCAAAACGTACGCCCATGGCAATTACCAGGTCGGCGTTGTTGATGGCAATATTGGCGTAAACCGCTCCGTGCATTCCCAGCATGCGCAGAGAAAGTGGGTCGGTGGAGGGGAATGCCCCCAGGCCCATTACCGTAGTGGTGACGGGAATGCCGGTTTTCTTAACGAAGGCCCGCAGATCTTCTGATGCACCACTGCTGACGATGCCGCCTCCCGCATAAATCACCGGGCGTTTGGCGGTTTGGATTGCATGTGCCGCTTTTTTACATTGTAGTACAGACGGCTTTAAATTAGGCCGATAGCTGGGGCAGTCAAACGAAACATCAAAATCAGCAATTCCTTCCTGCTGTTGAATATTTTTGGGAATATCGACTAAAACGGGTCCGGGTCTACCGGTCCGAGCAATATGGAATGCTTCATTAATGACCTTGGGAATTTCCTCGACATTCTGGACCATATAGCTATGTTTGACCAGTGGGAACGTGGCCCCGATGATGTCGGTTTCCTGAAAAGCATCACTGCCTAAAACTGTGCTGGGTACTTGACCTGTGATGGCGACAAGAGGAATAGAGTCCATCTTGGCATCAATGATGCCGGTGATCAGGTTGGTCGCTCCAGGACCTGATGTTGCCAGGCAAACTCCAATGTCTCCGGTGGCACGGGCATAACCGCCTGCTGCGAAAGCACCGCCTTGTTCGTGGCGTGGCAGAACCATACGGATTTTTTTGGTCAGGGTCAATCCTTGATGGATTTCCATGGAAGCTCCGCCAGGATAGCCAAAAATAACTTTGACACCTTCATTTTCAAGAGCCTTAACCAGAACATCCCGGCCCTTCATGGGGTGACCTGAAGCTTTTGGCGATCTCTTAATGGAAACCAGTTTTTTTGTTGAATTCTTTTTAGTAGCCATGGTGATGGAAAACCATATCTGAAATGGGCCTTGAAGTCAAATTCAATCAGCCCTCAAGCTCTTTTTAGTCAGGGTTTTAAGAGAAATATGAAGGCCTGTGTCAAGAGGTGCTGGAATCAAGAGCTTTCAGGATGATCCCCTCTCGAAGGCTGTATTCGCTGACCAGCAGGGGGTCACATTGAAACGCCCTCATGGTTTCCAGAACGATTACTGTTCCCGCTATGATTAGATCTTCTCGTCCCCGTTCAAGAGATTTCAACTCCAACCGCTCGTTGAGAGATTTTTCTTTCAGGTCTTGAAGAAGAATTTCAACGTCTTTACGGGGTAATAAAGCACCATGAATTTTTTCAGGATCATAAGGATAAATATTCTCTCTCAAAGCAGCCAGTGTGGTGACTGTTCCGGCTGTACCGATTAATAACTGCGGCATGAAGGCCGAGAGTTTATTCCTGATCGCTTGCAATTCATTTCTTAAATGTTTGACCAGGTTTTCATATTCGACATTATTTACAGGATGCTGGTGAATAAATTTTTCTGTCAGTCGTACCACCCCTAAAGGGCTACTACAAAAGCCGACGATTTTTTTCCCCTCAGAGAGGATGAATTCGGTGCTGCCGCCTCCGATATCGAGAGTGAGTATCTTGCGGTTTTGATGCGGTATTTTCCAGAAAACTCCTTCCAGAGTGAGACGTGCTTCTTCCTCCCAGGGGATGATTTCAATTTCTATACCTGTTGCTTTCCGGGCGAGACGAACAAACTCTTTTCCGTTGGAAGCTTCTCGTACGGCACTGGTGGCGACAGCGTGTAATGGAGGATTACCGTGGTCCAGACAATCCTGTTGAAAGGTCGATAATGCTGAAAGGGTTGCAGACATTCTGGGTTCCATCAGTTTTCCGTGGATGTCCATTCCTTCACCAAGACGGGTGATGACTCTTCGAGATACAAGAATCTGAAAATTCTGGTTCTTGTCAAATTCCAAAATCAGAAGTCGAACCGTGTTGGAGCCAATGTCGATAGAAGCGATTTTCTTCATTAAATTTTAAATCGGGAAAGCCTTTTCGCTGTCCATGGTGAGTAATAAATAAAATCCGAGAGCTGTGAACAGTAAGTTGGGACCCCAGGCGGCCATAACCGGATCGAAGGTTCCTCCTCGACCAAGAGATATGCTGAGGGCATAGAGAAAAGAGAATAGAAATCCCATCGCCAGGTTTACTCCTACACAAAACAGCAGACCTCCATGTCTGCTGGATCTTAGTGACAGAGGAATTGCCAGTAAGGCTAAAACAATACTGATGAAAGGATAAGACAGGTTGCGGTGCAATTCGATCCACTTCTGAGTGGTGTCCTTGCCCTCTTGAGTATGAACCTGAATAGTCGAGTACATTTCTCTCAAACTCATTTCTTCTGGTCGCTTTCTCACTCGGGCAAAATCGCTTGGAGATTCAGAAACCGGGAACGAGCGGCTTTCAAAGTATTCTGTGGACACGAGTCCTTCATTGTTAAAGTGGCGAACATAGCCATCAATGAAATACCATTTGTCTATCGACCAGACTGCGCTCAGGGCATCTATTCTTTGTTTAATTCCAAAGTTGTCATCTGGAACTAAAATGATGACTCCTTGCAGGATAGATTTTTTCAGATCAAAAGTGTCCACGCTCCAGATGGAATGATCTTTGGCCTTGAGCCATAGGTCATTTTTGGGGATTTCCCCATAGGTTGCTTTTTCTCGAACCTTGCTGAAAAAAATATAATTCATTTTTTGATTGGTGATGGGGGCAAGATATTCGCTGCTGGCTAACACTAGAAAGGAAATAAGAACTGATGCACCGATGATCGGAAACGTGATGCCGGTGACACTGATGCCGCAGGCCTTCATGGCAGTGAACTCGTTTTGCTTTGCCAGTGAGGCGAGTGTGATGACAGTTGCTAAAAGTACGCTCTGAGGTGCCATATAGCCGGCAATGAAAGGTACTTTGTAAACATAATAAGATACGAGGTCGATGAGTGGGGCTTGCTTCGCCATGAACTCATCTACCCGTTCGAAAAAATCTATTATTAAATAAATTCCAATCAAGCCGGTCACGGTCAGTAGATAGACTTTAATGAACATGAACAGTACGTATTTTTTGAGAATCATCATGGCCGAGTAACCCCTTTTTCAGAGTCTATATTGAGTCTGGGGATAGCCTGCTTTAAAATCTGGCCCAGCGGTTCTAAATCTGGTTGAGAGTGGATCGTATCCCGGATGTGTTGCAAAGTGGGATCAAGATATTCCAGGTACCGCTCATTCTTATGTTCCATATATTGAAATGCAAAGGTGCCTATGGCTTTCAGGTTTCTCTGGATAGACATCCAATTAAAAACTTTAAGGAAAGGAGCGCGTGCGATAGGCTGACTTTGTTCCTGTTCCATACGCTGGAGGTAATAACTCAGCAATTCATTTCGAGTTTCTTCATTCAGAACCACGTATGAATCTTTCAAAAGGGATACCAGATCATATTGGCGGGGACCCATCCGGGCATCCTGAAAATCAAGAAGCATGATGGAATTCTTACGGATCATCAGGTTTCTTGAGTGAAAATCCCGGTGGACAAAAACTCTTTCCTCCTCAGCCAGGGTTTCGCAGAGCCCAAGCAGGGCCGTTCGGACTATTGACTCTTCGTCCTGATTCAATCCGCGCTTTAGGAATCCCTGAATATAGTGCTTTATCATGAAGTCCATTTCCCACATCAGTTTTTCAACATCAAATTTCAGCGCATAGGCAGGACAATAAGGTCGCATGTTTTGGGTTACGCGAGTCTGCATGGCGACAATAAGTTCTATGGCTTTCTGGTACCAGAGAATAATATTTTCTGGAGAATTGCGGGTGATATCTTCTAAATGCATGTCGCCGCCATCTTCAAGGAAAAGTAATCCTCGCCTGGCATCGTAGTATAGAACCTCAGGAACCGGCATATCGAGGTGTTTCAGGAATTTTTGCATGCGGTTGAAGTCTGGTTCTTGCTCAGAGTTGGCTTCCTTCAACTGCATGACGATGATCGATGATTTTTCGTTTGGACGACTTTTCACGAAGTAGTTGATACGAAAATAACTTCGATCTGAGGCATCTCCTTTTAGTGTGAAAAACTCAAAGCTGGAGACAGGTTCCTTGACGAGCGGTTCCAGCCAGGACTTTAAATAGTCCCCATCAAAGCGACCTTGTGGTGAATCGGGCTCATCCGCAGGTTTTGTATTGAAAACTTCCATTTAAAAAAAACTATTTCCTTTGTGAAACATCTAATGTAGCATTCAGGATTTTAATAAACCAGAACGGAGATTTATTGATGCCGAAACCAAGTTATCATATTTTAGTGTGTACCAACAGCCGCCCGCCCGGACACCCGAGAGGCTCCTGCACAGAAAATGGTTCTAACACCATTTTTGAAAAGCTGTCTATGGGGGTGGAGCAAAAAGGGTTGTTCGGTAAATGCATGGTTGCTAGTACAGGATGTCTTGGTCCCTGTGGTGTGGGCCCTGTCGTCGTTGTTTACCCGGATGGTGTCTGGTACCAGAAAGTTCAGCCGGAAGATGTGGAAGAAATTCTTGACCAGCACATAGCCCAGGGCAAAAAGGTTGATCGTCTGGAGGTCCCGGACGAACTCTGGGGATAACTGCAGAGTACCGACGAGAGTGTTTTGTCATTAGCGGGAACTCTTTACCCTCTTTCCTCTTCAGGAAAGAGGGTTTTTTTGTCTTCACGGCTCAGCTTTTGTAATTGAGCCCAGAGTTCTTTTCTCCCAGTATGTTTCAGGCTGGAATAGACACTGAACCCCAGTGCATTTTTGCCCATGAACGCGGCTTTAATTTGTTTGACCTGTTTACTGCGCTCCGAAGCTGAAAGTTTGTCGGCTTTGGTGATCACCAGAATATAGTCCCGATCCAATTCCTCCAGCCATTCTTTCAAGGTCAAATCCAACTCCGTTGGTTTGCGCCGTACATCAACGATGAAAATGATAGCGATGAGAGGTTCACGCTGGGTCAGATATTCTTCGATCATTGTTTTCCATTTCTTTTGCAGAGCCGGAGGGACTCTTGCGAATCCGTACCCCGGGAGGTCGGCAAACATCATCGCTTCATTAATATTGAAAAAATTAATTTCACGAGTCTTTCCGGGAGAAGAGCTGATGCGCACCAGCTTTTTCCTGTTGAGCAAGGACTTGATGAGAGAGGATTTACCGACATTGGAACGACCGACAAAGGCAAACTCAGGAAGGTTCTCTTTTGGATATTGCTTGGCCGAAACGGCTCCGACTAGGAACTCTGTGGATATAATTTTCATAGTCCGAACTTGTTGATGACCAGGCCGGATAAAAGCTTGGGATAGAAAAAGGTGGCCTTCTGGGGTAGCCGCACGCCTTTTTCCGCCAAACGGCGCACGTGTTCAATGAGAGTGGGGTTCATGAAGAATGCGATATCGTAATCGCCGCTATCGACCATTTCCATCGCTTCCTCGGAGTTCACCTTGTACGACACATATTGTTGTCCAGCTTTTTCCCGGGTATCAATCTTGAGGATGTGCCTGAAAAGGAGAGCGTGGAGCTGAGCGACATCAAGAACCTGCATGTCCTCGGGCTCGTTGTGGTCCAAAAGAGGAACAACATTTTTTTGATCTTTAACTTTCAAGATGTAGGTGTGATCTTTCCCCATATAAGCGCAGAAAGTGATATTTGAACCGCCCAGTTCTTTTAATTTGGATTTCACTTCTGTACCATTCAGCGCGCCAGACCAGGGGGAGATTTCAAAATATTCCCCGGTATTTTTTAGGAAAGACTCGCGGTCAAAGGGGTTGGGACTTTTCACTACCCGATGAATGGGGAAAATGGACATGGAATCTGAGTCCATATTGGTCAGAAACATCATGACATGCGCACAATCTTCCACTTTATCTTGATTCGTTTCAGCGAAAGCCAGTGCGGTTTCATAACGGTGGTGCCCGTCGGCAATATATATTTTTTTATCACGAATTTGATCTGAAATTTTCTGGCATATGGCGGGATTATTCAAGCGCCAGATGCGGTGGACAACACTGCCGTCATCAATCACAGATAAGGGTTCTATGTTGCTTTCGTCCTTGAGCAAGGTATCGATATCTCCTTCAGGGTCCGAATACAGGCCAAAAATGGGACTAAAATTGGCGTGGCAGGCATTGAGCAAATGAGTGCGGTCGGTCTTAGCCTTGGAAAGTGTGAACTCGTGAGGAAGAATATTGCCCTCGCTGAAAGCTTCCGTTTTGACTCGAGCGAAAAAACCTGTGCGACAGAACTTTTCTCCCTCAAACTCATATTCTTGACTGTAAAAATAAAATCCCGGTTGCGGATCGCGAACAAGAACCTCCCCGTCCAGCCATTGTCGGAATGTGTTTGCAGAACGGGTATAGCGGTTATCCATTTCCGAGTCGGTGGAAAACTCCTTGCCTAAAATCAAGCGCACAACATTATGCGGATTCTTCTGATACAGAGACTCCTGAAGAGCAGGGGAAATCACATCATAAGGAGGAGCAGTGACTTCTATCAGAGGTCCTGTGACCTTGGTATCATACAACAGGCCATGGAATGGCTTTACTTCGATCATATTGAGAGCCCGGTTTTTTATGAACTTTACGGGAAGAGGAACTTCTTTTTATTACAAGAAATGATTATAGCAAACAAATGCCATCAATTAGGTGAGACTTTGACATAATAATATTGTCTACCACCAGCACAGGTTTGCAGCTAAAATGCCTCGCAATCACAGAGCTCGCGAATGTATCGGACCAGAGAGTGGATGGTATCCTCCGCAAGAGTTTGCCCCCAGGCAGGCATGCAAGGCGCACGGCCTACAGAGAGGCCGCCAAACTTAATAGCCTCAAAAAGTTGTTCATCAGTTCGGGTTTCGAGATATTCAGCTTTGGTGTGGTTACGAGGTGGAACCGTGAGAAATTTGGCATTGATTCCATCGCCCTTTCCTTTTACGCCATGGCATTGGGAACAATACCATTGATAGGTCTGCCGGGTATCTTCCGTAACCTGTATGGGTTTAAGTTGTGGCATTTGTGGGATGACTTCCCCGGCTTTCTGCTGTGTGGGTGGTTTGACAGCAGGTGTGGCCTGCTCATTTTGTCCGCAGGCGGTGACCAGAATTGCCAGGTATACTATTCCGGTGAGTAAAAGTTTGTAATTTATGATCATCGAATTATTTTATATTCTCTTTTTTCAACGTCATGAGAAAACGGGTGAATTGATCCAGAGTGGCCGGTTCCATTTTGTAGTTCGGCATACGTCTTTTTGCCGTGTAGGTTTCAGGTGCTTTCAGCCAGTCGGAAACCCAGTCGGCTTGTAGTCGGTTTCCCGCATTGACCAGCGATGGACCAGATATGCCGCCACGAACTTTGCCCGCCAGATTCAAACTTTGATGGCAGGAGATGCACCCGAACGTTCGCTCAAACTGATATTTGATTTTTGCTCGCAGTCCCTTCGTTAATGGCTCCGAAGTAACGGGTGTGGATGTGGAAATTTTTAAACCCATTAGCTCTTTAGCCAGGGCGTTGGCATCTTCTTCTGAGGAAGATGCATGTGGTGGCAGATCGGTCTTTGGCAAAAACCCAGGGTCGGTGACGAACCCTGCAGGTCGGATGACTTCAGGATTTATCAAGAACTGTTTTAGCCACTCCGGTTGGAATTTATTGCCGGCGTAATGCAGGTCTGGCCCGGTAAAAATTGTTTCTGTGTCCTCAACTTTCAGTCGATGGCAGGAGCCGCAGTTTTTGTCTTCCAGGACTCCTGCGTTGGCAGGTGCTGAAAACAGGAGTCCGCATAATAAAAGAGTTGTCAGGGTTTTCATGGCGCGGGCTCAAGGAGTGGTTTGTCATCCCCGCTGTCAAGGGTGTCGCCATTCTGAAAAAGGTCGTATAAAAACTCTATGACTTTCTTTTGTCGAACGGGTTCCGGGTTCCCTGGTATTGGGACTTCAGACTCCTGCTCAACGATCTCCTGTGAAGCGGGTGAGGTTTCGGCTGAAGGACTTTCGGGTTCAACTTTCACAAATTGGTTTTTTTTCACATCATAATAAAGATCATCTTTTAATGGAGGGGCTCCCGATATATTTTCCCGCGCATGGTGCTTGGTGTCATAGGGGAATTCCCGACGGGAAAGTAGACGTGGAAAACTCAATTCGCGTAAATTCAGGAAGCGGAACGATTTGTAACGGTCTGTCTTTTCCTGCAAGGCAAAGATTTCTTCTTCATTGAGAAAACGGATTTCATCACTGGGAAAAGCTGTTTGCAAAGGTTCTCCATTTTGCGTTACTCCCTGCTTGAGTTGAAACTGTGGCAGAACCTGATTGTTGAAGCGCAATTCATCAAAAAACGTAGCGGCATTTTTAATGTTTTGCCGTAAAGGGTCGCCCAATCCTGCTGACAGCTCATTCTGATGGCAGGACTCACAACTGCGAACTGTCTTGCGAGTCGTATGTGGGGAATAGGCGGTCCAGATCATTCCGGTTCCTCCATCCAGCGTTAATGGAGGTTCGGCGCGCCTTGTGGGAATCCCCAGCGGACTGGTTTGGTCGGTGATGAAATACTGATAACGGGGTTTTAGAATCGAATATTTCCCGCGATTATTCTTTCCTAATATCAGGTCTGACCATCCGGTATCGGTGAACACGGACCACCAGAACCCAGGAATACGGTCTCCTTCCATGCTACCCGAACGAGATTTTGCTGAGAGCCAGTTGATCATTCCTTGAGGGTTAGGTTCGTTTATTGAGAGTAGCTCTTGCAGGTCTGGATCAATCAGGTTCCAGTCCTTCCATTTTTCCGGGGCGAACTTGTTTTCGCGAATGAGGTGCATTCCCCATTCTGCTGCTGACCATCTGGCGTGGCAGGCCGAACATTCCATCTCATCCATATGTTTTGGAATCTGATGGGCGATGGACGGTTCAATATTTTTTAAAAGAGGAATGCTGTGTTTTTTTCCCGTTACTTTAGAAGTCAAAATCCATCGATTTTTTTCCTGCCTGATATGTGTCATGGGAGAGAAGCTGGAGTTCACCAGAACTGTATCTCCCGGGCGGATTCTTCTTTTCAGGTTGGGATTTAAATTTGCTTTTTTCAAGAGCTGTTTGGTTCTGGCGTCAGATCCTATCAACAGTAAGCCTTCGGGTAGTTTTGATCGTGTTCCGTGGCAATCGGTACAACGTATTTGCACGGCTGAACGTAGGCCCTCTGGTTCAATTGCTGGTTTCATTTCATCGCCAATGTGACAGTCGATGCAATGCATGCCTTTTTCTCGATGGATATCAGGAACGAGAAACTTATGTTCTTTCCCATATAAAACAGGCTTCTCATCGCTGATGGATTTAGGGACGGAGCGAGGCCGGGCAGGTTTAGCTAACAGACCTTCAAACTCTTCCCCAACGCCGTTATTGTTATGACAATGTTCGCATTGGACACTGGGTATGGCTGTGGTGAATTTATGCAGCAGGGGGTATCCCCGGCGATTGCTCATGGATTTTTTGGCGAATTTTCGCTCAAACCGATTTTGTGTGTTTTCTTTTTCCTGTAGAGCCTGAATAGCCCGGTCATGCGATAAAGAAATGCCATCGTTGGTGTAGACCATATGACAGGCCGAGCACCCGGTTGAACGGTAGTCCCCTGGCCGGTGTGGGCCGGGGGCATCCAGATGGCATCTCAAACATTTGGTTTTGAGAAATCCGTCTACTTCGTGTCCGTTTCCCGATGGAGGATAGGGTTGTTCCTGTTCTCCGGGATAAAGGGAATAAGGCAGTTCGTCGGCAGGCTGTGCGCCCCAGCCATAACGGGTGATGTTGATCATGCGTTTGGCGGTGGCCATTACCGAACGGCCGATTTTTTTAACATGGCTTTCATGACATTTGCCGCAAAACCTGGGTGCGTTTTCCATTGAAGAGGGATTCGCGACCAGTCCCTTATGGGCTTTTGGCAGGGACTTGGCTCGGCGGTTTCCGCCATGGCAACGGACGCAGGACATCTTATGGTTGGAACTGATTTGTTCGATACCTTGATGGCAGGTGTAGCACCCGCCTCTTTTTTCCAGGTATTTAATTTTGCCGAAAACTTTGTCTATGGAAAACCCTGACTCACGGTAGAAGCGCTCAATGAATTTTTCAGAATCACCATAATTCTGAAACTGGACTCCATCTAAAGTGGTACCCGGTCGTAGAATATTTTCTGAGTTTTCCTGAAAACCTCGAACACGGTAGAAAGGATCATTAAAGTCCGCGGCATCAAATTCTTTTTTTGAAAGAGACTCTGGAATTTGAACCAGGGTCTTCGACTCAACCATCGAGGAGGCATCGTTACCAACTTCTGATTCCAATATGTTTTCGGGCTTACCCTCGCGGTCAGGTTGAATGAAAAGGTCGAGCAAGCTTGACGGATTGTTTTCAGTCTCAGGGGATGGCGAGCCTTCCTTAGAATCATCACTGCCGAAAAACCCGAACAGATTATTGTTTTCCAAGTCCTGCCCTGAAGACAGAAATGGAAAAGACCAAAAGCTCACTGCTAAAACCAGCAGGGCAGAAAATTTAAAGAAACGGTTCATTCAGGGGGTTGCCTCAAGTTCAATATTTTTTCCCGCAATCGACGGTGATCCATTGTACGCGCAAAAGCATAGCTTTGATTAATATCCTGATAAACCGGATCATCGTAACGGTCGTGACAGGGTATGCAGTTTCCAACTCTTAAAATTCGAACTATCTCTTTCTGATTAAAGGTTCGGGCTTTTGGCTGATGGGTTCCCGCAAGAGGTTCTCCTCGCATCGACACTTTGGCTTGCGGATCAAACTGTGATGCTTTCAGCATTTTATCTGTACGGTCCAGGGGATCGACAAAGTCGTTTTTCCCGGTGAAACTTTTTCCTATCCTGAGATCTCCTGCACCTAATCCTAAAGTTTCAGGAGACAAATGGCAACTGGTGCAAGATCGGGATTGCTTTTGTATGGAATGCGGATTAAGCGCATAAGCCAGATTCGAGCCAGAAGTGCCATGTGGGTTGGTGAAGGCCCATTTTCGAAAACTGCCCCGCACATCCCCCATCTTCCCTAAAACGGGAATCGGATTATCTCTCTCATCAAGAACCGTTAAATTTCTTTCAGGTTGGGTCAGCATGGGGGCTACCTTGCCGCGAGGTCCGATCATCAACGCAGGCTCTCCTATATCCATGGAGTGTGATTGGGGTATTTGATCCTGCCCGATGTTCTGATGGCATCCCGGACAACGCACGACCCAGCGCGCGTGGCAAGCTGAACATTCCAGTCGGGACTGGTGTTGGGGAATGGAGTGGGCATCAAGATAATCTTTCACTAACGGAATTTCATGAATCGTGCCGGTTTGTTTGCCGATGGTGACCATGCGCCCATCCTGAACTTTTACATTTGTCATCTTCCGGTTGCGTGCCGAAACCGCCATCCAGTCTTCGACCTTATTCGCACCGCCTTTGTAATGTTTGCTGACCCTGATAGCTGGGTCGCCGGAGTCTGTGATTTGTGATATGGAAGGGTTGGTAAGACTGTCTCCATGACAGGTCTCGCAGCGAATCTCCACCGCTTCATGTTGTTTGGAATAAAGATTTCCATCTCCCATGATATCCCGTTGGGTGTGGCAATCGGTGCAGTCCATTCCTTTGGCAGTGTGCACATCTTTTATGGCTTTACCTCTTCCAGCAAATAAGGAGTCCTCAGCAGTGTCGACAACGGGTTGTTCGACGAAAGTATCTTCTATTGTCTCTGGGGTATCAACGATTAACAGTTCTTCAACTTCATCGGTTGAATGGGGTGGGATTTCAGAGTCGTCGATATTTGATGAAACTTCGACTTGATCGTTTGAGTCGTCAATAGTTGTTTGATTAAGGGGTGGGTCTTCCTCAACCTGGATATTCAGTTCCTCGTAGGGTTCGGTGCCCAGGGTTTGCAGGGCAAATGCCTGATGACATTGAACGCAGGTGGCACGTGAAGGAATTGTGCGGATTTTATGAAACCGTGCGTGACCTGGTTCTGTGCGGGAGATTGTTGGGTCGTTACCTTCATAGAGTCCACTGGCAGAATACTCAAAATGACAGGAGGCACAACCTTGCGAACGATACTGGCCTTTAGCCGGTGGTGAATCGATATGGCATTGAAAACATTTTTTCCTCAGCAGGTGATCTGCCGGGTGTTGAGATACGGCAACCGTTGCCTCCTGATTCAAAATAGATTCAGGAATCGTCGCAGAAGAAAAGAAGGGGAGCCTTTCCAGTTTTTCCAAAGCACCGTAACTTTTGGGAATGGTCCCATCCGTATCGGTAATAGCAAGCGTGCCATAGCGTGCAGTTTTGCGGCTCTGACCGGCCCATTGGTACCTCAAACCCGAGATCACACCTGCCATTGTACTCATCATGGACTTCTTGACACGGTTGACATGGTTTCTGTCTTCATCGTTGTGTCCCGCATGGCAATATAGTTGCCCGCAGGATCGTTCGACCACACTCAAACTCGAAGGGTTGCGTTTCCCCGTCCCCGCGGCAGGATCAAATATCAGAGTTGCGTGTGCCTGATTCTTGTCAACCGATTCAGGCTCGCCGCCGTGGCAAACGGAACAACCGAACTCAGGTGGGTGTGAAGGACTGGCAATGCCATCGTGACAGGTGATGCAGCGTTCCACCGGGCGGTTCCGGTATCCAGACACTTTGACCCAGGGGTAATCCGGCAATGTAGCGGTGACACGGACTTCTTTAATCTGCGGTGTTGTTTCTGAGGAGCCAGGTGATTGGGCAGAGAGCGACTGGAGAAAACTCCCCTGCCAGAACGTCCAGTCCTTTTCTTCAGCGAAAACAGAACAAACCCCTGAAAAGGCGAGAAGAAAAACGACAAGTCCCTTGAAAAAATTCAACACAGTTTGATGGGCGGAGGCAATAAGGGTGAAATTGAGAATATACCGTTACAAATTAACAGGATCAATCATAAACCAGAGTCACCCGTTCAAGAAAGTCCGAAAGTTCGGCTAGATGCGTATTAATTTGTTTGAGATCTTTTATTCTTGCGGCTTCTTCGAGAGCTTCACCGATTTTACTGATCGGCATGAAACCGTAGCCACCTCCAGAGCCTCGCATGGAATGGGCGAGCATGCGGATTTTATCAAAATCAGTGGTCTCAATTGATTTGATAATTGTTTTTATATCTTTTCGCCGATTTTTCAGGTAGCTGGGTATCAGGTCTCGAAGGTCTGGGTCAAGATGGGCTATAATTTTTTCTGTCGGTTTCCTCATGCTGAACATGTTAGTGGTGTGGAGTTTATATTTCAAGGGAAACTCTGGGGTGGGAACTATTTCTACTAATTAATAATACTTTTTATTATTCAAGGAAAACGGATCAAGCCCTCAATAAAGTAATCCAACTGTCTAATTGGTCAAGGCGGTTTGTATAAATAGTCAAACTCGAACCGCTAAATAAATGACATTGAAATTCTATATTCAACTTTACACCTGATTAGAATGGGTAGGATTCGGAACTGTTCCATAAATACCCTGTGTTCATAGATAGAAAATCTTATTCCTGTTTACGGCTATCCGGCCAAAATAGCTAAAAATATTCTTCGCAGCTATAATTTTTTATACTAGAAACCCATTCGAGTAAAATATTTTAGGCATAAGAAAGAATTCCTGCAACAACGGAATCCAGTAAATATTTGAATTAAAAGGATTTTTTTTGTTTCCAGTATTTAATTAATGTGGCACTAATATTGCTATAGGAATAGGTAAAGGATTAAGCATATTTTGGGTTGTTTAGATTTATTGTTATTGTTTTTGTAAAATGGTGGTGCTTTAATATCCATATTGCCAATACATTTTATAGGATTATCAAATATGTCAGCCACTTATTGTCAAATCAACCCTGACCTATTAATGCAAAGCTCAGAACTACCTTTCGATCTTTTTGTCCCAAGTACCGGATCTGCAAACTCAGGCTACATAAAATTTGCCAGCAAAGACCAAAAGCATAAAGAAAAGGTCTTTGATTTATTGAACTCCGAAGACTTTGATGAAGAACTATTTATTCTAGAGGAGGATCTTGTTAAGTATTACGATGGAGCCACTGTTAACCTGCGTAAATTTGTGGTGAATAAATTTGTTCCACTCGAAAAAAAAATTGAAAAAATCTCAGAAGTTTCTAAAGGCATCATGAAGCAGTTTTTTGATTCCCCATCATCAGGTGATGTTTTACGGGCCTCAGATCAAATAATAGAATTAATGGAAACCTGCATGGCTCAAAAAGAGTTTGGAGTGAAGGGTTTATTGAAAATTCTTACAAAGGACTATTACACCTATACCCATAGTATCAATGTCGGCTTGTATTGTATGACTTATGGTATCGAAACAAAAATGTCACAGGAAGATATACGTGGTTTGGGACTGGGAGGAATGCTTCATGATGTTGGGAAATCAAAAATAGCCCGAGAAATACTCAATAAAGATGGAAAACTCACTGATGAGGAATTTGAGGCTATTAAAGATCATTCCATATCAGGGGGTGAGATCCTTGAAGATATGGGCTGCTTTGGAAAAAACGTTGTCAGTATGGCCAGTCAGCATCATGAAAAATATATCGGGGGTGGGTACCCTCATGGTCTCGTTAACGATGAAATAGAACACTTTGCCAGAATCTGCAAGGTCATGGATGTCTATGATGCACTCACAACTCGTCGTTCATATAAAAAACCATTTTCTCCAGTGACGGCATTTACCATAATGAGCAAGGAAATGTACGGTCATTTTGATCCAAATATTCTGGAAAACCTCATCCGAACCATGGGTCCACAAAACTGAAACCACTAATCAATAGACTTTATTCATTCAGGGAAATCAAATTGAAATGGAAAAGAAATTACAGATATTAATTGTTGACGATGACAAAATAGATCGAAAATCTCTCCAGCGGTTTCTGCAGTCCTCCAACCTCGAAGTAGAAACTCATGAGGCCGGTTATATCAATGATGCTGTAAAAAAAATTATTTCATTCGAATATGATTGCATCCTCCTGGACAACAATTTGCCCGATGGAACGGGGATTGAGTTGTTAAATGCTTTACCTTCTGCAGAAAAAAATATGACCCCGTTAATATTCCTGACAGGTTCCGGAGATGAAATGATTGCAGTGCAGGCGTTAAAAAGCGGCGCATCCGATTACATTCCTAAAGAGAGATTGAGCTCAGAAGCGCTGGAAAGTAGTATTTTGAAATCCATTAAAATTAGTGACCTGGAAAAGCGGTCTCGCGCGGCAGAAGAGATTTTGAAAGAAAGAGAAAACGAATTCAGAACTATTCTTGCATCAGTTCCTGACATAATTATCAAGCTGGACAGGGAGCAAAACATTTCTTTTGTGAATGAGGCTGTAAATTTTCTAGGGTTTGATCCGGATTTAATATCAGGAAAGAACATAAAGGATCTTGTTAGCGATACAACAAATGACTATCAATTGGAGCAGTTAACCACAAAAAGAATTGGACCCAGGGGAACGGAAAACCTGGAAATCTCAATGAATGTATATAAAAACTCCATGATCTATGGCAGCACAAAATCAATTCAAGTTCTCATTGATGCAAAAGGACTCTGGGATGTTGCTGATGAAAAGGTTCTGGATAAAGATTGCAAAAAGAAGTTTCTCGGTACTTTGTTGGTTGCGAAGAACTTAACGAACCAAAAGAGAATTGAAAATGAGTTGAGAGAAAGTCAAAAAAAGCTGGAAGAATCCGTTCTATCCCTGGAAAAACTTTCCAATCAAGACGGGTTAACGGGAATCCCAAACCGCTACTGTTTTGACGAGTTTTTCTCTAGAGAAGTAAAGCGAGCGAAACGTGATAAATCCCCTATCTCCTTGATAATGATCGATATCGATTTTTTCAAGCAATACAATGACAACTATGGTCATCAGGCGGGTGACGATTGTTTGATAAAAGTTGCTAAAACTTTGAATGCGTCCTTAAAAAGACCCAGTGACATGGCTGCACGATATGGAGGAGAAGAATTTGTTGTTGTGCTTCCCGGTTCTAATGAAGAAGGGGCTATTGCTTTTGCCGAGAATGTTCGCCAAATGATTGAAAGTCTGGAGATCGAACATAGAGGAAGTAACATCCACAAACATGTGACTATAAGTTTGGGGATGTGTACTGCATGTCCGGGTGAAAACAACGACCCTGAACTGATCATAAAGAATGCTGATGAAGCCCTATACAAAGCCAAAGATGAAGGCAGAAATCGGATAGCAAATGATAATCTCCTGGCTTGACTGAATATTTTATGCAATCCAAAAGAGTTGCATAGATAAACAGCTTTGTTATTAAAGATTTTAACTCTTGGTTATTTAATATGAATTCAAAAAGTGAATAAAACAATAAATAGAGCCTTTGAAATGAAATCTCCCTTGGTTTGGAAGCTGTGTTGGATTCTAGCCATATTCATAGTCGGGGCGGGAATTTGGAGTGTCTGGAGCGTTTATCAGGAGATTTCTCTGGAAAAAAAGAGAAATTTAAAAATTAACCAATTGAGTGGAACCATAATTTATCTGGATGAAGTGCTGACCGCTTCGGCCAGGCTGGCAGCAGCGCAGGGGGATTTGGCTTGGGAAACACGTTACAATTCTTTTGAACCAAAACTTGATGCTGCTATTCAAGAAGCTAAAAGACTCCTCCCGCAAGTTTTTAAGAATCAAACCAATTCAGCCAATCAGAAACTTGTAGAAATGGAAGCTCACTCCTTTGGGCTGATTCGTGCAGGCCAGCGAGAAGCTGCAATCGAAATTTTGTTTGGCGAAAAGTACGAGGAACAGAAAAAAATCTATCGCAATGGAATGAAAGAGCTGGCTACCGCTATCTCTAAAATAAATTTGAGCGAACTGGAAAAGAATAAAAAACGAGTATTTATAATTGGTGTTGGGGTGATCGCGGCCCTGGTTTTCATTTTGGTTTTTGGGTTGTCATCGCTTAAAAGCTTTTCATCACGCACAAAAAGGGAAGTTGAAGAAAAGTCCCGAAGAATTCTGGAAACAGCGATTGATCCAATCATTTCTATTGACGAAAAAGGCATCATCCAGGTTTGCAATCCTGCGGCAGAAAAAGAGTTTGGCTATATGTCTTCTGAAATTGCAGGTCAAAACATCAAAATGTTGATGCCCTCTCCCTACAGTGAAGAACATGACACCTATCTTGCAAACTATATGAAAACCGGGAAGGCCCAGATAATTGGTTTGGTGCGAGAGTTGGTGGGATTGCGTAAGGATGGATCTGTTTTTCCCATGGAGTTATCGGTGAGTGAAGTTTGGGTGGAAGACCATCGCAGTTTCACTGGCATAGTGAGGAATATCAGTCAGCTCAAGCAAACTCGAAATGAACTGAATCGGAGCGAAGCAAGGTCTCGCAGCATTTTGGAAACAGCGATTGACCCAATTATCTCTATTGATGAAAAGGGCATCGTTCAGCTTTGCAATCCTGCGGCAGAAAAAGAGTTTGGCTATATGTCTTCTGAAATTGCAGGTCAAAACATCAAAATGCTGATGCCCTCTCCCTACAGTGAAGAACATGACACCTATCTTGCAAACTATATGAAAACCGGGAAGGCCCAGATAATTGGTTTGGTGCGAGAGTTGGTGGGATTGCGTAAAGATGGATCTGTTTTTCCCATGGAGTTATCGGTGAGTGAAGTTTGGGTGGAAGACCATCGCAGTTTCACTGGCATAGTGAGGAATATCTCCCACACCAAAAAAATGATTCAAGAGCTGGAACAGTTTGCCTATATCGTCTCGCACGATCTTAAAGCACCTCTTCGCGCTATCGAAAGTTTATCTGAATGGATTGAGGAAGACCTCGGCAATGATGTCAGTGAAGAAACAGCGGAGAACATAACAATGCTGAGAGGTAGAGTTCATAGAATGGAGGGGCTGATTAACGGGATTCTTGAATACTCCAGAATTGGAAATGGGGAGCATAACCTGACTTCATGCAATCTGAACATGGTTCTGGATGAAGTTTTAGACTTAATAGCGGTACCTGTAAATTTCTCCATTGAAATCGGCAAGCAATTGCCCGACATAATGGCAGAACATATCAAGCTTATTCAAGTGTTCACCAATTTGATAGGTAACTCCATCAAACACCACAATAATTCTCATGGGAAGATAAATATTTCAGCTGGGGAGTATGAAAGGGATAGAAAGTTTATTGAAATATTTGTGACAGATGATGGGCCTGGGATATCACCAGAATACAGTGAAAAAATATTTAAGATTTTTCAAACTCTTGCTGCGAGAGACGATAAGGAAAATACCGGTGTTGGTCTGGCCATTGTAAAAAAAATCATCGAGAACCATGATGGGCAGATACACCTTTTGGCTAACGCTGGAATTGGAACAACTTTTCATATTCTTTGGCCTAAAGGAGCAACCCAATGAGAAAAGTTGATTCAGGTTTGAAAGGGATGAAAGTGCTCATTGTGGACGACACCCCGGCAAACATTAATGTGTTGCGCCAAACCATCCAGGAGACACTGGACCTTAATATTTCTGTCGCACTCAATGGTGCCGTAGCTCTGGAGATCGCATCTAAATTCAGACCGAATATAATTTTATTGGATGTCATGATGCCCGTTATGGATGGTTTTGAGACCTGCCAAAAGCTAAAGGATGATGAAACCATTAAAGATGTTCCTGTTATCTTCATGACCGCCAAGACAGAAAAAAAGGATGTTGCCAGGGGTTTTGAGGTTGGAGCAGCAGATTATATTACTAAACCCTTTGAGTCCAAAGAAGTGATTGCCAGGATACAGAATCTACTGGTTTCACAATTATTAATTGAAAAACTTAAAAGCACTAACTCTGAATTAGCAGACTTTGCATATGTGGTTTCGCACGACTTGAAGGCGCCGCTTCGAGCCATCAAGAATCTTTCTGATTGGATTGTCGAAGACCTTGGGGATGGCTTGAAAACTGAGATAGCAGAAAATATTTCGGACCTGAAAAATAGAGTTGAACGGATGGAAAACTTGATTCAAGGCGTTCTCTATTACTCAAGAGCAGGTAGAGGAGAACTCAACCTCGCACCATGCAATCTAAACAAAGTCCTTGATGAAGTCTTGGACATGGTAGTAGTTCCTGAAAACTTCTCCATTGAAATTGAACCAGAAATGCCTGCGCTTTCAGCAGATCGAACCAAGCTCATCCAGATATTTACAAACCTGATCAGTAATGCCATAAAGCACAATAATAAAACTCACGGCATCGTAAAAATTACGACAAGGAAATACGAAAAAGATGCAAATTTTATTGAAATTTTCATAGAAGATGATGGGCCCGGCATTCCTCAGGAACAAAGTGAAAAGGTATTTAAAATGTTCCAAACTCTTGAAGCCAGAGATGACAAGGAAAATACCGGAGTGGGGCTGACTATTGTTAAGAAATTAGTCGAGAGTCAAAATGGAGAAATAAGCATCCTATATCCGGAAGGTGGCGTTGGCACGACATTTCGTATGCTTTGGCCTAAAAAGTCAGGGTAACTTGGTTGAGTTTACGATTAAGATTAACTATTCAATATGGAAATAATCATGATTGACAATAAAGCAATGAATTTTTTACTGGTTGAAGACGACCAGGTGGATGTGAAAACCCTGAAGCGGGCATTTGCAAAGTGTAATGTCAATAACCCTCTCTACATAGCGGGCAATGGGGAAGAAGCCTTGAAGATGTTACGAGGAAACGGGGATCCACCAATAGTCCCCCCTCCTCATGTTATTCTTTTGGATTTGAATATGCCAAAAATGAATGGCATTGAATTCTTAAAGGAGCTACGTAAAGACCCAGATCTAAAAGCTATTTCCGTTTTTGTTTTGACGACCTCTGACGAGGACAGAGATAAAATTGCGGCATATGACCTGAATGTTTCCGGCTATATTCTCAAACCAATCAAATTCGACCAGTTTCTTGAAGCTGTGAAGATTTTAGATGGTTACTGGACCCTGAATCAATATCCCGACTGGAAGAAAAATGCATGAAGAAAAAATCGTTTTTACTTGTTGAAGATGACGCTGTAGATCGAAAGTCCATTCGTAAATATTTAGAAACTGAAATTGAGAACTCTGAAATTATTGAAGTCAGTGATTGTGCAAAAGCTCTGTCTGAGATGGAAAGTAAAAAATTCGAATGCATACTGCTTGACTATCAACTTCCTGACGGAGATGGAATTCAGTTTTTGAAAAAATTGATGCTGAGAGAATATCTTTGTCCACCCGTATTGTTTTTGACTGGGCAGGGAGATGAGTTGTTGGCAGTGCAGGCACTGAAAGCCGGGGCAGCGGATTATATTCCTAAAAATCATTTATCTGCAAGTTCGTTGGGGCGAAGTATTAATAATGCTATTCGGGTCCACAATTTGGAAATTCGAGCCAAAGAGGCGGAAACAAAACTTGTTGCCAGCGAAGAAAAATACCGCAACATTGTAGAAAAGATTTCCGATCTGGTCTTTCAGTTAGACCCTGATAAGAACATAATTTTTGTAAATTCAGCTTTTGAAATGCTGGGATACGATTCTGATGAATTGGTAGAAAAGCCCATAGAAAGTATCATCCATTCAGAGGATATAGACTCTATTTTGCCTCAAATAGCAACTCGAGGTGTAGGGCCTAAGGCAACCAACAATCTTGAAATCAACTTTAAGACCAATAAGGAATCCAGCCTTTATGAGAAATTACCCATCGTATCAGTTCTTGTCGATGCTTTTGGTATGTGGGATGTTCCCGATGAAATGGTATTTAAAAAGAGTGTGAATAAGAAGTTTTTGGGAACTTTATGTATAGCTCGAAGGACACCAAATACTGGGCAGTGATTTTTTTTAAATTATCGAACCAAGAAAATGAATAGTATTTTGCAGCAGAATCAGGAAAAATCATACAAATTACTTTTGATTGATGATGACAAAGTGGATCGTTCATCTTTTCAACGTTTTTTGAATAAGTCCGATATTTCTTGTGAAATTCAAGCGTACTCTTATGGTTTAGAAGGCTTTGATGCATTTAAAGAAAACCAGTTCGATTGTGTATTTCTGGATTACAACCTTCCTGATATTGATGGTTTAGAGATATTGGGAAAAATTTTAGCTGTCGACCCTCTTGCTTCTATTGTAATTATGACAGGTGAAGGTGACGAGTTTCTGGCGGCTCAGGCTATCAAAAGTGGGGCTTCGGACTATTTACCCAAGGATGCTTTAACTCCGGTAGTCCTGGTGCAATGCCTCCAAAATCTGGAGATGCGGAAGGCAAAGGAAGAAGCTGAACAGCACAATAAAGCCAAGTCTGAGTTTCTTTCGCGAATGAGCCACGAATTACGAACACCCATGAACGCTATTCTTGGATTTGCGCAACTGATGAGTGAGAGTGAAAAAGATCCTCTGTCAGAAGCACATCAAGCGAGGGTTTCGCAAATTCTAAACGCCGGTCGGCATTTGATGGATCTGATCAACGATGTGTTGGAATTATCCCGCATTGAAAAAGAAGAGGATGATGTATCTATTGAATCCATTTGCGTTGCCGAATTGGTCGAAGAAGTTTTCTCTATGGTTCACCCTATCTCGGAAGAGTTTCATGTTGACTTGATTGATAATATTTCTTCTCACAAGGGTATTTATGCATTAGGGGACAAAATGCGGCTTAGGCAGGTTTTGCTCAATCTGGTTTCAAATGGAATTAAATATAATTGCCCGAAGGGTTCTGTAACCTTGACGGTGGATATTCTTGATGAAAAATACCTCCGCATTAATGTGAATGATACGGGAATTGGGATTGCCAATGAAAAGCTGGCCTCTTTGTTCAAACCTTTTGATCGATTGGGAGCAGAGTACAGTGAAGTGGAAGGAACAGGGATTGGCCTGACAATTTCTAAAAAACTAATAGAGTTGATGAATGGTTCCATTGGCGTGAAAACATTTGTCGGAAAAGGAAGTGAGTTTCATATTTTATTGCCACGCGCGCCCTCCTGCCAGACATGAAACTCAAGTATTAGGCAATAAACCTGAGATTGAGAAAAGAAAAAGGCGTTATGAGAAAACTCATAACGCCTCTAAAAAATGTTTCGGGTGACGGCGGATGTCGCCGATCAAATTGCTGGCTTAGTAGACCGGGTTGTGGAAATAGTACAGTGCATCGTCTCCAGGGTTTATGCTGTAATCGGGGAGGCTTGAGCAATGCTCCAGGGAGACCTTCCAGTTTGTGCCTTCCCGGTTAAACGTATAACTACAGACGCTGTGTTGTCGCTCATCGGTATCCGTTGATTTGGAGGTGATGCTGATGATTTCATCGACCAGAAGATAGCTGATATCTTTGCCGACTTTTCCAGCGAGAACCTGTCGTTGGGTCCGGCAATCCATATCTCTGAAATCGGACAGCATTTGCTGGTAGTCCTTAATCCGGTTTTCCAGCAAGGCGCGTTTATCATCGACCATGATGATATGGTCTTTAGAGAAAAACTGTGGAAGTTTTTGGGGTTGGGTGCAGGCCAGCCCATCTATTTTTTTGAGAATTTTGGCGAGTCCATCGGTGTCAGCCGCGAAAGCCTGACCGCTGAATGCCAGAGACATTGCTAAAATTATTCCTGTCACGAAGTTGCGTTTTTGCATTGAAAATCTCCGAAAATAAAAAAATTTAATTGCTTCTAAAATAATTAATCCAGTGTCTTATCGAAGGCTATGGAAAGTTTTGTAGGTAAATTTCTACGGTTTCCCCATCCTGTGCCCAACCAAAAGTTCCGGTTCCTGCATATGCGGAGATGATTCCGTTGGTGTCCACTTTACGGATCAAGTTGTTCCCCATATCAGAAATAAATAAATTGCCTTTTGAGTCGAAAGCGATTGCTGCGGGGCTTTTGAACATGGCTTTGGTGGCGGGGCCGCCATCACCAAAATAGCCTTGGTAGCCAGTCCCTGCGACCCTCTCGATCTTTCCATCCTTGGTGATTTTTCTGATAACATAGGAGTTCATCCCCACGATGTGCAGTTCTCCGCTCGGGCTCACAGCCAAGTAATCCATGTTGCGGATTCCCGCTTCCAATGCCGGGCCACCATCGCCCGAGTTTTCGTGGTTGCCGTTGCCAGCGATCGTGGTGACAATGCCATTGGTGTCTATTTTTCGAATCATATTATTGGCACCATCAGCGATATAAAGATTTCCTTCCTTGTCGGTAGCAAGAGAGCTTGGGTCACGGAACGCGGCTTCACTGGCCGGACCGCCGTCTCCATAGTGGGCCGACTCCCCGGTGCCGGCGATCGTAGAGATTTCGCCTGATGCAGAGACCTTGCGGATCTGGTGATTGAGCCGGTCGGAAATAAACATATTCCCTTTTTGGTCAAAAGCGATGTCTGAAAATGTGGTGATGATCGCCAGTTCGCCTGTTTGAACTCTGCCTTTGTATTTGCTGTTAGCGATAGACTCCAGATAGTTCTTGTCCACTGTTCCCAGAACTTTCCGCATGATGTTTGACTCATCGATTTTGCGAATAACACTGGTGAATCCGCTGGGGCTGACGATGAACATTTCTCCCTTATTGTTCAGCTTCAGGATTGTTGCCCCATAGATTGAAGCTTCCATAGCTGGCAGACCATCTCCAATATTTCCTCGTACTCCGTTTCCGGCGATAGTTTGGATAACTCCATCGGGTGAAATACTTCGAATTCGGTAGTGCCCCTTATCAGAGATCAGCAGGTTGTCATTTTTGTCTACGGTGAGTCCCTGGGGAAAGCTCAACGTTGCTCCGGTAGCCGGGCCGCCATCACCCTTGAACATCTTCAAACCATTTCCTGCGACGGTTTTGATGCTGCCACGCCGAGGGTCTATCTTACGAATGCGGTAATGCGAACGATCTATGACCAGCAGGTTGCCATCTGGATCCAGAGCAACTCCGAAAGGCAGGTGTAGATTGGAATCACGGGCAAGCTCAGAATCACCGTTGTAATCCTGCTGTCCGGTTCCAACCACGGTGCGGATCATTCCCTGCGTATCAACTGCACGGATTCGGTTATTATTGCGATCAGCAATATAGAGAATACCGTTCTTGTCAACCACTACTCCTGTAGGGCCTGCAACACTGGCGCGGTAGGCGGGTCCATTATCTCCCGAGAAAAAGAAGCCGCCATCTCCAGCCACTGTATGGAGGATGCCTTGAGGCGTAACCATTCGAACCCGATTGCTCTTCCGGTCAGCTATGTAGAGGTTTCCCTTTTTGTCCAAGGCCAGTCCGAAAGGTTTCGATAATTGTCCCTTGGTAGCAGGACCGGAATCGCCTTTTGCTCCGTCAATGCCATTGCCGGCATAAGTAGAGATAACTCCTTTTCTGTTCACAACCCGGACTCTGTCATTGGAACGATCAGAAATAAAGACATTTCCTTTATCATCGACCGCGATTCCTGAAGGGTGCTTGAGCATGGCTTCAGTTGCTTGACCTCCGTCTCCACTGAACCCTGCTGTGCCATTACCTGCAACTGTAGTGATAATGCCGTGAGTGTCTATTTTTCTCACTCGATGATTGTCTCTATCGGCAATATAGAGGTTGCCTTTTTTATCGAAAGTTAAGCCAGCAGGTAATTTAAGCTTCGCATCGGTGGCTTTGCCGCCGTCGCCACTGTACCCAGATTCACCGGTACCGGCAAATCGGGTCATATTACCTTTAGTATCTACACGGCTGATGATGTTGTTGTCGCGCCTGGCAATATAAATATTGCCTTTACTATCAACGGCGATACCATCAACCAGTGAAATTTCAGTTTCAGTGGCTTTGACCGTTTTAGCAAATGCGGGAATAGTAGAAACCACTCCCCACAATAAAATGTTCAGAGCGATAAAAACTTTAAGATTTTTTTTCAGCATGTTCAAACCTCATTGTGGACGAAAAACTCCAGGAAAACCCCAAATTCACCCCATTAAACCTTAAAAAATATTATGGGAAGAATTAGAATTTATGCCCTTTTTGCTATTGGGGAAAACCCGGTTTCAGGATGACTTTACACTGCCCGGTTCCTTTGCTGGCGGGGTGAAAGCTTTATTTACATGTCTTATAATCAGGCAATTATACGTTCCATAAAATTGATGTCAATTATTAAAAATTGATGTCAATTATTATCTCGTTGGGCTTAATATATTTAAAATGGTATCATTAGAACCATCATGAAGACCTTATTGATTTTTCCGGCACAGTGGTATCCCACTCAGCCGTATTTAAGCACACCCTATCTGACGTCCTATTTACGGGCCAAAGGCTGGGAAGTGGACCAGAGAGATTTTAATATAGCGTCCTACGACAATTTTTTGTCGGCCCCTCTGTTGAAAAATTCCGAACATCTGATGGCCGAGAAACTGAAGTCTCTCAAAAGCCAGGGCTCTCTGTCGATCAAGGAGAAATCTCATCTGGATGTGTTGTCGATGGGATTAAAGTTTTCCGACCGCATCATTACAGGAGTCGAAGAGGCCAAGTCGGTTCTCCGAACTCCAGAGCGGTTTTTCGATTTTCCTTCGTATCAGCAGGCGGATATGGTGATCAAGTCGGCTTTGAAACTGGTTTCTGATGCGCATGCCCCGGCGGTTTTGAGCTTGTCGACTTTCGAGAGTGGCACCCGCGCTGAGGAGTCCACCCGCAAGGCACATGAAACCACTCGCGATAAAGAGACCAATCCCTTCATCCATTTATATGAAAACATTCTGATCCCCGGTGAAAACTGGCAGGATTATGATGTCGTTGGAATTTCAATCATCGGCATTTCGCAGATCATCCCGGGGCTGACTTTGGCCCGGTTGCTTAAAGAAAAATATCCGCATCTGCATATCACCCTTGGAGGTCCGATATTCAGTGTCAATGCCGAACAGTTGATCGGGCATCCAGAATTTTTTGATGATTTCTGCCACAGCATTGTCACTTTTGAAGGCGAAGAGCCCATGCATCGACTGCTCACTGCACTCAAAGCCGGCGATGCGTTATCGACCGTGCCGAACCTGATCCATTTGAATGGACGGGAAGTGGTGCATAACAAGGAACGTGTGGAACTCCGCTTCGAAGAAATTCCCGGTCCGACTTTCGACGGTCTGCCGATGAATAACTATTTGTCGCCGTACCCGATCATTCCGGTATTACAAAGTCGCGGTTGCTACTGGGGCAAGTGCACATTCTGCACCCACAGTTTTGTATACGGGCACCGATATGGCAAACAGAAAACCCAGGGCATGGTGGATGAGCTGGAAGCGTTGATGAAAAAATACAACACGAAATATTTCACCTTTTCCGATGAGGCCATGTCGCCGCATGCGCTCAACGATGTGTCGGAACTGATGATCGAGCGCGGAGTGGAAATCAGTTCGTTAGCGCTGCTGAAGTTTGAAAAGGTGATGGACGAAAAATTGTTCAGCAAAATGAAGAAGGCCGGGTTCAACTTTCTGATGTTCGGGTTGGAAAGTGCTAACGACCGTGTACTGGCTCTAATAGATAAAGGGACCACTAAAGAAGTGGAACGCGATGTCCTGAGTGAAAGTCATAAGGCGGGTATCTGGAACCATTCGTTTCTGTTTTTCGGGTTCCCCACCGAAACCCGCCCCGAAGCTCAGGAGACCATCGACTTTCTTCGCGACAACCTCGACTCAATCCATTCCTTTGGGCCGGGAGTGTTTCTGCTGAATCGAGACTCCAGCTGCTACCAGTATCCGGAAAAATTTTCCATCGAGCGCATTATCGAAGATCCGGAAAGAAACATAGCCATGAATCTGGACTTCGTTGCGAAAGAGGGCATGTCCCGCGAAGAAGCCGGGGAAATGAACAACAAATGCATCAGCATGGCAGAAGAGTATTTTCAGACCTTGAATTTATGGGGCACTCTGCCACGCGAACATTTTCTGCTCTATCTGGATAAATTTGGCAAAGAATCGCTGAACGGTAAGCCGCCCTCGGCAGAGGAAGAGGATAAGGTACTCTGTAGAGCCTAGCCTCTACGAGGCATGAAACAGGTTTTTGGGAAGACATCCTGAATCTTGACGAAGAATCTCAGGTAATTAAATGAATATTTTTAGCAACAGAAGCTGATATGAAATCACTACTCATATTTCCACCAGACTGGTTGCCTTCCGAGCCTTATTTGAGCCTGCCTTGTCTCGCGGCAGTCTTGCGTCCGGCAGGGCATGACGTTTCGCAGCTGGATGTCAATGTTGAGATGTATGACCTGTTTTTCAGCTCCCGATTTTTGGAGCATGTCGCGCAACGCATTGCCAGTGAGCTAAAATACCTCCAGGAAGTTTCCGAGAAACGCCAGCTCGATGAAGAAGAACAGGAGTTGATGCAAAAACTGCTCACCTGCACGCCCGAACTGTTCCAACAGTTTTCTGCCGATGTAGAACGAGCAAAAGGAATCCTGCGCGGGAAAGCGTTTTACGATATCGACCAGTTGGAGTGGGCCACGAACTGTTTGCACGAAGTTATGGGCCTGGTTTCGCTCGGTTATTACCCGGCGCAAATTTGTTTCCCTCCCATCGAAACGGATATCGTTTACAAACCGTTCATGTCTTCAGAGATTCTCGAAGCCGTCGATGACGACCAGATCAATATCTACCGCGATGTTTATCGCATGTTGATTCGTCCGGTGATGGAACGTGAACGCCCGAGGATGATCGGCATCTCAGTCGTGCAACAGAAACAACTCATCGCCACCTTCACTTTCTGCAAAATGATCAAGGAAGAATTCCCGGGCACGCATATCACCCTGGGTGGCAATATTATCACCCGCATCCGCGATATGTTGCCAGGAATGGAAGGACTGTGGGAGTGGTTCGACACCGCCGTAGTATACGAAGGTGAATCGGCTTATCTGCAACTGACCGAAACGGTGAAAAGTGGTGGGGACT
>JAJDBI010000190.1 GCA_029261435.1 Nitrospinaceae bacterium | reverse complement strand
CTATAAAAAAACCGGAATCATGTTGATGGATTTAATCCCCGCCTCGTTGGAGCAGAAGCAATTGTTTGTTGATTGCAACCCTCGCGACCCTTTGATGGGTATCGTGGATAGAATCAATCAGGATCATGGTCCCGATACATTATTTTTTGGGGCGCAGGGTGTGACCCGGGAATGGAAGGTGCGTTGCGGACTGCGGTCACTGCGATACACAACCCAGTGGGATGAACTGCTAACCGTAGGCTGAAAATAATCATCACCTTTAAACCTATTAATCCAGTGTCTGGAAACGATCAGAATCGGATTTTTACGCTTTGTGACTTGAGCCTAAACGCTCGCAAGAGGATCTACTTGTTGAGAGTTAAAAAGGCTATTTTCTAAAACCATTTGACTTGTAGGTGGTTTTCCACATTTGAAAGTTTTTCAACTATTTGGAGAGCATGTATTTATCCCATTTGATCCATTAATTCTGTCTCGGGAGGTAATCCCTGTCGATTTTTTATCAAAGTCGCCTGTTGACATACATATATTATGTATGTATGATTGCGGCCATGAGCTTGAAGAAAGAGCAGGGTAAAAAGACGAAACTTGAGTTAGTCAAGTTTGCCAGAAAACTATTTGCGCAGGATGGGTTTAATAAAACTCGATTCGATGAAGTTGCAAAATTACAAGGGTTAACTACTGGGGCCCTTTATCACCACTTTAGAAACAAGACCGGCCTATTTGAGAGCGTTGTTGATTTTTGCGCAACTGAGATTTCCAAGGAAGTTTTTAAACGGGCCGAACGAAGCCGAAATAATTTGGATGGAATTGTAAATGGATGCTTGGCCTACATAGAGACCGTAATCTCGACTAAGTATAAAAAAATTATGCTTGAAGACTCTATGTCGGTTTTGGGTTGGAAAAAGTGGAAAGAGATAGATGATAGAACTTCTGAAGGAGGACTTATGCTCGCTATTGAGGAAGCACAAAAAAATGGAGAAATTAGTAAGGCCATTCCCCCTAGGGCCCTAACACGATTCCTTTCAGGAGGAACTAACGAGCTAGCTCTTTGGGTCTCCGAGTCAGGAGAAAAGAAAACAAAGCTATCTGAAGCAAAGAAAGTTTTTGAAAATATATTAAATTCACTAAACTGAGGAGAGCGACATGATTAAGAGTGCATATTCCGTAATCAAAACAAAAAAAATCACTATGACTTCTCAGTTCTATGAAAAATACTTTTCGTTTGAAAAAATATTCGAATCAGACTGGTATATAAGTCTTAAAAGCGGCGAGAACGAGCTTGCTATATTGAACCCAGAGCACGAATCAATCCCAGAAAAATTTAAAGGGAAATCAAATGGTTCCGAAATGTTATTGAACTTCGAGACAGACGAGGTGGATACCCTATATAGAACCTTCAAAGAGGACGAAAGGAAGATCCATCTTGAGCTAAGAGATGAGCCTTGGGGGCAAAGACACTTCATAAGTGAGGATCCTAATGGGATTGCGGTCGATGTAATAAAGGTGATTCCCCCTTCTCAGGAATTTTTGAAACAATACTCCGACTGTTAATCATGTTTAGAAACATTCAGTTTTCGATAGCCGTCCACGCTCTTACTGCCATAGGCTTATCTCTATAAAACCTAAAAGAAAGGAAATTTTTCCTTTATTCGCTCCGTGAGGCCGATGGAATTGGAGGCGTTTTCCTTAATCTGTAAATTTTCAGCAATTTAGAATCTGCCTGGTACATTCGACTGGAAAGGAATTTTCTGACAAGCTTTTATCAAAGAAAACGCTTAAGCGGCTAATACTTCTTATGCAGGAAGGACATCATTATCGCTAAGGCAACAATAACGCCAATTATTGTTTCCCAGTTTTGGAGCATGATCAACCCTCCCCAAAAGCTTCATCAGGACTTCTATAGTAAAAATAAACACCAGAGTGTGTGGAGGGAACGCGGTTCCTCAGAATTTAGAGGAGAATTTGAGTTCAAACTCTTTCCGCAACACACTCTGGCGCGAGTTGGGAGGACTGCCCTCCCTGTCCCACATATTTAATTTGGTGCCTGTTTTTAGGGTTGTCAAGTGGGCTTGGAGGATAATTAAAGAATCCAGCAATTATGACGCTAATAAACCATGCTTGTTTTTCTTAGGAGGTAATAGGGAAAGTACCTTCTAAAAACTAATGCCGGGAATCTCTCCACAGGTTCCCGGTATTTTTTTGCCTTCTCACAGGGATAGAAGCGTCCAAATTTTCGATATTACCGAAAAACTCAGTAGTATCCGAATTGGAGATAATTGATATACAGATGAAGTATCAACGTCGGTTTTCGGCCAATAGCGGACATTAAAGTTTTTGCAATTAGTGCAACAAGGCTCGCCGAAAGGATCTACTGATTAGTCCTCTTTTGTTGCTTGTCACATTTTCAACTAACTAACTTGAAACCTTAATGCAGTTTTTAGTTTTTCCGGTTCAGTTCTTCTGGCATCGGTCAGATAGATTTCTCGGTGAACTTTTGAAAAACGCGTGAGCCCTTGACCTTTCGCAAAATTTTCCATTTCTGCAAAGCTTGCTGGCTCATCTTCAAACCTACCTAAGTGGAGCATTTGAACACACTTCCCTTCTGATATTGATTCAAATTCTACTTGATCCAATAAAGGGTTCGGCTTCTTTGCCTTAACAAGATTGAGCATTTCACAATATAGATTTCTAACCACAAAGTCTGGTTGGCGTATCATTAGCTGATAAACAAGATCTTCTTTGTTTATTGTCCCTGAAAAGTTCTCCTTGGCTTTTTCATTGATATCCCAAACGCCTTCTAAAGGATACACAGTAAAGTCAAAATACCCACCTGGTTTAACTTTCATTTTCTTGGGGTGCATTTTAATTGTATATGCCAGGGAGTACAAAGTCCCGATGATCTCAGAAAATAATTCGTCAGCGGGACTCCCTTCACCATGCAATGTTATAAATTTAAATTCAGGGACTTCGACAATTTCAGGTCTGTTTTTAGGGATGTATAATTCTTTCTCCCTTTTTCTCCATTCATACTTATCGGGCATGTTCATCACTCTGTATTTTGCATAACAGTTGATTCATAGACATGGTTATTACGCACATAATGACAAAATATAGTCATGTCTACATTTATACATAAAATTCAACATCCGCCTTGAGTCGAAAGTAGCATGACTCGTCCATTGGCAAAAGCGGATATTCAATCCTAATTTGGTCCTATGGCTTTTTACTGTAACCCATCATCATTGGGTTGATACCTTTTGCCGGTCCAATCAATTCTTCAATCTGCATTTTGAACCGCTCCACCAAGGCACGATCACGCATGAAATGGTGAAAATCGACGGGACTTGTGTTGTGATGTTGAATGGATTTGTAACCTCCCGGAGAAGGAACATCAGTCCGAACCGGCCATTGATACCAAATCGACTGAAATTCTTTGGAGAGAACAAAACTCAAATAGAGCTTGGCAGCAGCTTGGGAACAATGGCCTTGAAGAGATACAAACCATCTTTTCTCGTTGGATACTGGCGAAATAGAGGAATGAAGGATCAAGCCTGTCTTGGTTTTGCGCCCGTGGATGTTTGTGATTTCCGTTGACGTCGGCTTGCTAAACCTCTGTAGCACTCAAGCATGACAGTATTATTTCATTTGATACATAATTGTCTGTCTCTCCGGGGATAAAATCCTCCGACCATACGATATTATTCATAACACAATCCTTAATAATGCAGCTACCTCAATATGCTGGTGAAATAAAAAGCCCGCTTTGGGTCGAATAGCGTCCGTTCAAATTATTTTAACCTGATAGAAGGGGATAAGGCCGCTATACGGCCAATAGCAGTCATTAAATATTCTAATTTAGATACGTTGGTCGTTTATATTTTTGAACCGTTTATTCAGGCAATATAGATGGTTTTTTCTCTGCTGAATCCGGTTCATAGTTCCTACTTTTTTTGATAGAGCATAGCATTTTTTCCAGATGCTTCTCCTCACTAAGAATCATGTCTAGCTTCTCCTGAATAGCTTCTACCCCTTTGTTATTTCTATAGCCCAGGAGGATCAACTTAACCGAAATTAGGAACACCGCCGATTCCAAAAGAAGGTCATGAGTGAACCCCTTTACGAAAAGTGCAGCAATGAATAAGACCAACGTAATTAGAATAATCAACGAGGTCCCTGGGCGAAGATATTTTTCAAGCGGGTCTTTCATAATGGCTTCTCTACCAATCTATTTGCAGTAAATATACCAGTTTCTAGAAAGAGGGAGTATTGATATGTTTTTATAAGTAAGGGTTGGCAAAGAGAAATTCAGGAAATATAGGATCGTCTGCTTTGGGTCGGAGGCAGTCCTGAATTTGACTGGCCTGATATATGGGAGAAGCGTTGCGGACTGTGGTCACCGCGATAGACAACCCAGTGGGATGAACTGCTAACCGTAGGCTAAGAGCTATGTTATTACAGCTCATTCGGTTAAGTCGAAGGGTGAGTTACTTCTTCCTGTTCTTTCTCATCCAGTCGTTGGCGAGTTTTTGGGCCTGGGAGATTTGTTCGTAGCTCATGCGTTTTTCTACGATGCGGATATTTTTTTGACCACCTTCACT
>JAJDBI010000189.1 GCA_029261435.1 Nitrospinaceae bacterium | reverse complement strand
ACCAAAACCACAATATTTTCAAGGGGTTCTATATACACCTAAGATCAGCTTTGGTTCCCCCTACCCGCTTTAATAGATCGAATCATTTCAGTCACGGCATTTTCCATACCTCCATAAACCGCTTGACCAACAATGAAATGTCCAATATTTAGTTCTTCAATTTCCGGGATAGCAGCAATATCCTTTACATTCTCGTAATTCAAACCATGTCCGGCAAAAACCTTTAAGCCCTTTTCGGCGGCTCTTCCTGCGCTTGCCTGTATTCGTTCCAGCTCTGCTCTAATACCTTCAATTGACACAAGTTCAGTATATCTACCGGTATTGATTTCTATGCTATCCGCCTTTACTCTTTTTGAAGCATCCACCTGTTTTGCATCAGGGTCAATGAACAGGCTGAAAAGAATCCCCCTGTCATGCATCCTTTTTCCAGTTTCTGACAACATTCCTTCCTGGGAGCAAACGTCCAGACCTCCCTCTGTAGTAATTTCCTGACGTTTTTCAGGGACAAGAGACACCTGATAAGGCTGAATCTCTAAAGCAAGCTGGACCATCTCCTCAGTTGGAGCCATTTCCAAATTCAACGGGGTGTTAATTTCTTCGCGAATAAGCCGTACGTCGTCATCCTGAATATGCCGACGGTCTTCTCTCAAGTGGATAGTGATCCCTTGAGCCCCCGCTTTTTCCGCCAGTAGAGCGGCTTTTAACGGACTGGGTTCTATGGTCTTTCTCGCTTCACGTATGGTGGCAACATGGTCTACATTTACAAATAAGCGGATCATATTTCTTCCCTCATTATTGCTTCAGCAACTTTCACCGCACGGCGAGTGGCTCTGACGTCATGTGTACGAATGATAGATACTCCCTGTGTCAACCCGTACACGGTCGCAGAGAGTGAACCTTCCAGTCGTTCTTCAACAGGAGCATTTAAAATATTCCCTATCAAAGATTTTCTGGAAACGCCTAGAAGCACTGGTTTGGACAATTCTTGCAAGCGATTTAAATTTTTCAATATCAAAAGATTGTGAGCGTCAGTTTTACCAAAACCTATGCCAGGATCTATGGCAATTTTTTCAGGACTAATTCCTGCTGAAACAGCAATGGCTATACTACGTTGTAAATGATCGCAAACTTCCGTCACAACATCTTTATATTCTGGTCTATCCTGCATGGTTTCCGGCGAGCCTTGCATATGCATCAAAATCACTCCGGCATCTAACCTGGAGATTATTTGGGCCATTTCCTCAGACCGTTGAAGACCCGTAATATCATTAATAATACTCGCCCCGGCCTGCAACACTTCATGGGCTACCATCGACTTATACGTATCCACCGAAATTGGAATATTAGAGACTTCAGCAAGTTTTATCAAAACAGGAAGCAAACGGTCTAATTCTTCTTGAACTGAAATGGGCACGGAACCTGGTCGAGAGCTTTCCGCACCTATGTCAAGAATGTCTGCGCCTTCTTCAAACATTCTCTCTGCTGTACTAAGAGCCTGATCCAATGTATTGCACCGACTCTCACCGTAAAAAGAGTCTGGTGACAGGTTGATAATACCCATCACTAAGGCATCTTCCCCGGGCTGGGGAAACTTGAATGGCATCATAAGGGACATCTCACATAAGCCGATGGCCAAAAACCAAAAACTCCACATTCCGGCATAAAGCCGGATAAAATGTGGAGTTTACGGATACAACAAATTATTTAAAGCAGAGATCAAGCAGGCGTTGGATCGGGCATACCACCTCCGCCCAATAGCCCTTCCTCAGGATCCGTTTTAGTCTTCAGCTTTTCAACAGGAACCTCAGGCTTGATTTCCTGGGATTTTCCGTCGGAAGAATCCGGATCGATGTCACTTTTCCCATCAACAATATTGTTGACCTCAACCGCATTCAAGGTTTCCTTTTCAAGCAGAGCCTGAGCCAGATTTTCGAGAATATTACGATTCGTCTGCAGTAATTCAGTCGCTCGGTCATATCCGCCCATAACCAGCGTCTTGACTTCCTGATCAATCAGTTTTGCTGTCTGGTCACTGAAATTTTTCTGTGAAGAAAAGTCTTTGCCCAAAAACACCTGCTCTTCCTTTGAGCCATAGGTTAGCGGACCCATTTTTTCGCTCATTCCCCATTCGCAGACCATTTTCCGAGCCATTTCTGTAGCCCGTTCAATATCGTTACCAGCACCAGTGGTCATTTCACCAAGGCAGATTTCTTCCGCACATCGTCCACCCATCAAAATAGCGAGGCTGTTATAAAGGTAATTTTTTTGATACGTATGTTGCTCATCCATTGGCAATTGCATCGTCACTCCCAATGCTCTACCTCTTGGGATGATGGTGACTTTATGGATCGGATCGGTTCCAGGCAAAAGACAGGCTACCAAGGCATGCCCCGCTTCATGATAGGCAGTGGTTTTTTTCTCTTTCTCAGAAATAACCATACTGCGACGTTCTACGCCCATCATAACCTTGTCTTTAGCTTCCTCAAAGTCGACCATAGCCACGGCTTTTTTGTCATTTCTAGCGGCTAACAGGGCAGCCTCATTTACAAGGTTTGCCAGGTCTGCGCCTGTGAACCCCGGGGTACCTCTGGCAATAATTTTCAGTTCGACTTCATCAGTGAGAGGAACTGTAGAGGTATGAACTTTCAAAATTCCCTCGCGCCCTTTTACATCAGGTCGTCCAACCGTAACCTGCCGATCAAAGCGGCCCGGTCTCAACAAAGCCGGGTCTAGAACATCAGGACGGTTGGTTGCAGCAATGAGGATAACTCCATCGTTATTCTCGAAACCATCCATCTCGACCAGAAGCTGATTAAGAGTTTGTTCTCGCTCATCATGACCACCACCCATTCCGGCCCCACGATGTCGTCCCACAGCATCAATTTCATCAATAAAGATCAAACACGGGCTGTTCTTTTTTCCTTGTTCAAACAGGTCACGAACCCGTGATGCACCAACACCAACAAACATTTCAACAAAGTCAGATCCACTGATACTGAAAAATGGAACATTCGCTTCACCCGCAATTGCCCGTGCCAAAAGAGTTTTTCCGGTGCCCGGAGGGCCAACAAGCAAAACTCCTTTAGGAATCTTGCCACCCAGCTTGCTGAACTTCTGAGGTTCCTTTAAAAACTCAATAATCTCATGAAGCTCTTCTTTTGCCTCATCAACACCTGCGACATCCTTAAAAGTAGTTTTATTTTTCGTATCATTTAAGAGTCGAGCGCGGCTTTTCCCAAAAGACATCGCTTTGCCCCCACCGGCTTGCATCTGACGCATGAAGAATATCCAAATCCCCAACAATAGGATCATGGGAAACCAGGAAATAAGAATGCTCATATACCAGCTTGTCTGTT
>JAJDBI010000188.1 GCA_029261435.1 Nitrospinaceae bacterium | reverse complement strand
GGAGGCAGATAAAGCGTCATGATTCAACTACGAACTGTATTAGATGTGGCAGACAATTCTGGAGCCAAAGTGGTTCAGTGTATTAAGGTCTTGGGGGGCTCTCGCCGCCGGTATGCCCGCATTGGGGATATTATTGTGGTTGCGGTTAGAGAGGTTGACCCGCAAAGCAGTCTCAAGAAGGGTGAAGTGAAAAAGGCTGTTGTGGTGAGAACTCGTAAGGAGATGCGCCGCTCTAACGGAACCTATATTAAGTTTGATGGCAATGCTGCTGTTCTGATCACTGATACCAAGGAGCCGGTAGGAACCCGAATCTTTGGTCCGGTGGGCCGTGAGTTGCGTGCCAAGCGCTATATGAAAATTCTTTCGCTTGCTCCGGAGGTGCTGTAGTGAAAAAGGCTTCTTACAAGCTTCACTTGAAAAAGGACGATATCGTTCAGGTGATTTCCGGAAAGGAAAAAGGAAAGAAGGGGAAGTTACTCGCTATTTTTCCTGAGGAAGAGCGTGTGACCGTTGAAAAGCTCAATATGGTCAAGCGTCATACGAAGGGCGATGGTAAAAGCCGGCAACCCGGAATTGTAGAGAAGGAAGCTAAGATTCATATCTCCAATGTTCTGCTGGTCAGCGATAAGGTGGGCAAGGGAGTGAGAACCAAGCGAAAAAAACTTGAAGATGGAAAACGAGTCCGGGTTTGTGTAAAAACCGGCGATGTCCTAGATAAGGTATAGCATGTCGAATTTTAAAACAGCCTATTTTGAAAAGCATCAGGCCGTCATCCAGAAGGAACTGGGTCTTGGTAACGTAATGCAGGTTCCCAGGATGACAAAAATCACTGTCAATATGGGGCTGGGTGAAGCATTGCAGAATTCTAAGTTGATCGACTCGGGGATTGAGCAGTTGCGCGTGATTACCGGGCAACAGCCTATAGTTACAAAGGCTAAAAAATCCATTTCCAATTTTAAATTGCGGGAAGGGGTTCCGATCGGTATTAAGGTAACTATGCGGGGAAGCAGGATGTACGATTTTTATGAGCGTTTAGTTTCGTTTGCGCTTCCCAGAGTTAGAGATTTTAAAGGGTTGCCTCCCAAAGCATTTGATGGAAGAGGCAACTACACGATTGGGCTTAAAGAGCAATTGATCTTCCCGGAAATCGACTTTGATAAAATTGAGAAGATTAAAGGAATGAATATAACGATCACCACGACAGCTCAAAATGATGAGCAGGGTCGGTGTTTGTTGACCCATATGGGGCTACCGATTAGAAAGTAAAGGACTATGGCAAAGAAATCACTAGTCGCCAAGGCGAAGCGGGAACAAAAATTTAAAGTGCGCCAGTATAACCGGTGTCATGTTTGTGGAAGGCCGAGGGCGTTTCTTCGTAAATTCGGCATGTGCCGGATTTGTTTCAGGGAAAGAGCCTTACGCGGTGAAATTCCAGGCGTTACCAAGGCGAGTTGGTAGTTTAATATAATTATTTTATTGGGAGTATAGTTTCACTATGATGACCGATCCCATCGCTGATCTTTTTACCCGTATTCGAAACGGGCTGATGGTCAGACACCCGAGGGTTGATGTCCCCGGCTCAAAAATGAAAGCTCGTATCGTGGAGATTTTGAAGGACGAAGGTTATATTAAAAATTTCCGGATATATGAGGATAACCTGCAGGGGATTATCCGGGTGTATTTGAAATATAAAGATGAGCAGCCGGCGATTCGTGGAATCAAGCGGGTCAGTAAGCCTGGGCGACGAAATTATGTTAAGCGAGATGAGATCCCCAGGGTTCTTAATGGATTGGGGCTCGCAATCTTGTCCACCTCTTCCGGGGTGATGACTGATAATGAGTGTAGGGAAAAGGGTGTTGGAGGAGAAGTGCTGGGGCATATCTGGTAGAGTCCCTGCATCCTTTTGAAGAAACAATAGTTATTTAAAACCGATCTCAAGAATTTGAGCCCAGCTAAAGAGGTTGGGGCGGTAAAACCTGAATTTTATAAGAAGCGTTAACATGTCTCGAATTGGAAAACAGCCGATCAATGTACCCTCCGGGGTGGATTTAAAAATCAACGGGTCAAATGTGGCGGTAAAAGGACCCAAGGGGCAGTTGCAACGTAATTTGCACCCCAATATGAAGATTGAATTGCAGGATAGTGTGGTGACGGTAACTCGACCTTCCGATGGAAGGTTGGATCGTTCCCTGCATGGGCTGACGCGTACTCTGATCCATAATATGGTTGTAGGGGTTACGGATGGTTATTCCAAGCAACTCAATATTGTCGGGGTCGGTTATAAGGTTGAACTTAAGGGTAAGAACCTGGTGTTAAACCTTGGGCATTCGCATGCAATCAATTACCCGGCTCCTGATGGGGTTGAGTTTGACGTGGATCCGAAAAAAAATACGATAGTTGTGAAGGGAGCCAATAAGGAAAGTGTTGGGCAGACTGCAGCAGAAATTCGCAGTTTTCGTCCGCCGGAACCTTATAAGGGAAAAGGAGTCATGTACTCTACGGAGAGAATACGCAGAAAAGCCGGTAAAGCGGCAGCGGGTAAAGGATAAAAACTATGAAAACATCTGAACGGGAACGACTGAGGCTGCAAAGAAAGAGAAGGGTCAAGCTCAAAGTACAGAAGCAAATGAGCCGACTCCGGCTGACTGTGTTCCGAAGCACCAAACATATATATGCTCAAATTGTCGATGACAATGAAGGCAAAACCCTTGTGGCCGTGTCGACACTATCGCCAAACTTTAAAGAGCAGCTGAAGACCGGGGGAAACCTGAAAGCGGCAACGTTGGTAGGCTCTCTCGTTGGAGAAGCGGCGGCAGCAAAGGGCATTAAAGAAGTTTATTATGACCGAAACGGGTTTCTGTATGCCGGGCGCGTCAAGGCATTAGCCGATGCGGTTCGGGAAAAAGGAATAAAATTTTAATCCATAACGCTGGAGGAAGTGTTGCGACAAAGGGAGCCGGAAAAACCCACGGATTTTGTTGATAAGGTTGTCAAGATCAACCGTGTAGCCAAAGTTGTAAAGGGAGGTCGCCGTTTCAGCTTTAGTGCGCTGGTAGTGGTTGGCAATCGAGATGGCAAAGTGGGCTGGGGTTTGGGTAAGGCCAACGAAGTCCCCGAAGCAATACGCAAAGGCGTAGAAAAAGCCAAAAGAGACATGGTGACAGTGAGCCTTGAAGGTTCTTCCATTCCCCACGAAGTGATCGGGGCATATGGCGCAGGACGAGTGCTGATGAAACCTGCTTCAAGAGGTACTGGTTTGATAGCGGGTGGTGCAGTTCGAGCCGTGTTGGAAGCGGTGGGAATTCGTGACGTTTTGACTAAATGTCTGCGCACTAACAACCCGCATAATGTGGTCAAGGCGACCATCGAAGGATTGACCGGTTTGCGGAGCAAAAAAGAGTATGCTCGCATGCGCGACAAATAATGGGCCCCAAATTTTACTGAGGATCAAGGAATGTTGCAATTATCGAATTTAAAGGGACCGGAGAGAAAGAGCAGAAAACGCGTCGGTCGTGGTATTGGATCTGGAACCGGAAAAACTTCCGGTAAAGGCCAGAAAGGCCAGAAGTGTCGGTCAGGTGGAAGCCCTCACCCGTGGTTTGAGGGTGGGCAGATGCCGATCTATCGAAGGTTGCCCAAGCGTGGATTCACCAACATTTTTAAGAAGCAGTTTGAAATAGTTAATGTCAGCGACTTGGCTCGTTGTGCTGGGATTGATCCAGTGACCCCTGAAGTTATGAAGGAAAAGGGGCTGATTAAAAAAACCGGATTGGTTAAGATTCTAGGTTGCGGTGAACTGGCAGAATCGTTAAATGTTCACGCGCATAAATTCAGCGGAACGGCTCAGGCTAAAATTGAGAAGTCCGGGGGAAAGGTTGTTAACCTCTAGATGAGCGGCGCTGATAGTTTTGGCAACATGTTTCGCGTGCCCGAGCTGAAAAAACGGATTCTTTTTACGCTTGGGCTTCTGGTTGTTTATCGGATTGGTGCACATATACCAACTCCGGGAATCAACTCAATAGCATTAGCAGAATTGTTTGCTCGAGCCCAAGGCACCATCCTGGGGTTTTTCGACATGTTCTCCGGCGGCGCATTGAGCCGGTTAACAATATTTGCCTTGGGCATCATGCCCTACATCAGTTCATCGATCATCATACAGTTGATGACGATTGTTTCTCCTTACCTGGCAAGATTGAAAAAGGAAGGGGAACAGGGACAGAAAAAAATCACCCAATATACCCGGTATGGAACGGTTGTATTGAGCACGATCCAGGGTTCTGGAATCGCTGTAGGATTGGAAGCGATGAAAAGCCCGAGCGGTGGCCTCATCGTCCCGGAGCCGGGTTGGTCGTTCCGGATGATGACGGTTTTGACTCTGACCGCTGGAACTTGTTTTTTGATGTGGTTGGGTGAGCAGATTACCGAGCGGGGAATTGGGAATGGAATTTCCCTGATTATTTTTTCTGGAATTGTTGCTGGAACTCCGGCGGCAATTTTTCAGTCAATGGATTTGATGGGGACTGGCGAAATGTCGGTGCTCGTTATGTTGTTCCTTCTGGTGCTGATGATCGTGGTGGTTGGGGTCATTGTATTTACCGAAGGGGGGCAACGCAGGATTCCGATTCAATACGCCAAGAGGGTAGTGGGTCGGAAAATGATGGGTGGTCAGTCAACGCATTTGCCTTTGAAGGTCAATACGTCGGGAGTAATTCCACCGATTTTTGCCTCATCCATCATCATGTTCCCGGCGACGATAGCTCAATTTATTAGTCATCCGTGGATGCAATCGGTTTCGGCCATGTTAACTCC
>JAJDBI010000187.1 GCA_029261435.1 Nitrospinaceae bacterium | reverse complement strand
TTATGTATTGTGTTTACCGGGTGTGCGGCGGGGAAGGGTTATGTGGACCAGTCTGCAGATAATCACGCTTCCTGTTCCATGCTTGAAAATGAATTGAAAGGAACTCAGGTAAAAATAAAAAACCTGGAGGATACCGAGCACCCTGTAAGAACCCTGAGAGACCTGGTTCTTGGTGCGGCGGGGTTTGCATTCCCCCCTCTCGGCATATTGAACGCCATATTGACGGTGTCCGATTCTCACATAGCGGATTTAGCCGAAACCAATGCCCTTGAAGATCGGTACAACGGCATGGTTACAATTTCCAACCAAAAAGAATGTGGCTACAAATACGCCCAACGCCACTAGGCATGGGGCCGACTAGCAATACTAGTTAAGCAATCAATACACTTGCGCGCAGTTCAGAACCCTTTTAATTTGCCTGCGGAGGTTCTCCGCGCACTAGCCGTGGGGGCAACTAGCAATAACCTTCTCTGGCTGGAAAAAATTATCTCGGCTGAACAATATATTCCCCTGCTTCTTACGGCCTAGTGAGTAATGGTCTGGGGGGGAATTTTTTTTCTACTTTTAAACTGTTTTCGCAGTCGATCCTTCCCATAAATTTCTACCGCCGCTCTAAGGTTTTGCACCATCAACCTCTTTTCCAACTCGGAACCGTATTGTCTTTCCCTCTTTGGGGTCTCCTTTGTTCTTGATGTAGACATAAAAATCTCCTTCAATAATTTACTTTTGCTCAATGCCGTAGAAAGTGGCCATCAACCTTGCCATAGGGCTCATGGATTTTCCCTTGGGCCGGAAATTTTTGCCTGTCACATCTGATACATTAAGAATTTTCCGCTTCAAACCCTGCTTTTTCGTGCTTGAGCTCATGTTATCTCCCTTTCAAAAAATTGACACATATCGTTAATATTTATATGTGCAATTACCGGGCCAACATTTAAACTTCAAGCTATAAAAATCAAGGGGATGGAGGTAACAGGTCTTCGAGGAAGAAGGCGGCGAGTTCAGAGCGACTGGCGAGACCGGTTTTTTGATAAATTGCCTGTGACTGCTGTTGCACGGTTTTCAACTTGGTCGTCCGAATATCGGCGATTTCTTTCAGAGAGAATCCTTTGAGCAGGAGGAATCCCACCTCGGTTTCTGCCGGGGTCAACTGCCAATGCGCAAACTGACTTTCGATCTTGACCGACAGCCCTGCCAGGAGTTGACGCGTCTCACCTTTCCATTTTTCTTTTTCTTCATTCAGTTTTTCCACATCACTTATCAGCAATTCGATTTCATGTCTAGCCTGAGCCAACTGTTTGACCCCATGACCAAAGACCCCACCACTGATGGCGAGCAGAATCCCCTCCAGAATCAAATGAGTGCCAGTGCCTCCATCTGAATAATCATTGATGAGGTCGAGCCCCACCAGAACCACAAAAGTCCCCGACAACACCAGAAGCATGAGATTGGTTTCCCGCGCATCCGCCATTTACCCTATACCCCCTGTAACCATTTGATTTTATTTGTTAATTTTATCCACCATAGTGCGGATGGATGTTTCCCACTTTCTGGCGAAAACTAATTGCAGATTGATTTAAAACTATTTTCCCAGGAGATTATCATGTTTGATTTACCGTTGAATCCCGTTGTGGTTCACTTCCCTATCGTTTTGGGTACCTTGCTTCCTTTTTTGGCATTACTGCTTTGGTGGGCCATTAAGAAAGATCTTCTGCAACATAATGTCTGGGTACTGGTGACAGTGATGGCCCTGGCTTATGGTGCATCTGCCATTGTTGCGGTGGAAGTGGGTGAAACCGATGAAGATAAAGTGGAAGAAATTGTATCTGAAAGAGTGATCGAAGAACATGAAGAAGCTGGGGAAATGATCCCCTGGGTAGCGGGTACATTATTCCTCGCTTCTATCGCTGGAATGGTTAAGAAAAGCTCGCATTCTCTTCGTTTGGGGTTGGCTGTATTGAGTTTGGTCGCGCTCATCCCATTAGTCTCGGCAGGCCACACTGGCGGTGAGTTGGTCTACCAGTATGGAGCGGCTAACGCGCACTTGCCGGCAAACAAGCAGGCCATGATCGAATCGGGAGAGTTCCTGACAAAACATAACGATATTGACAAAGATAAGGACAACGACCCTGGTCACTAATCGTGAGGCCCACTAATTACCACCCACTGGGCGGAGAGAATCCCTTTTAGGGTGGAGGAAGACTCTCCGCCTAGTATCGTAATCCTGAATTTTATTATAGATTTATCCAAGAAAAAGAATTACCTTGGATTGGTGCTTCAGTCTAATACTTTTTGGACGGATTACCGTGAAAGAACTCATTCTGAAAAAACTTAAAACGGAAGGTTACCTGCCCCCTCTTCCTGATGTGCTCATCGCCTTGCAGAAGCTGATGGATGACCCTGATTGTGATGTCGAAGATGTTCGACGGCTTATTTCGTCTGACCCGGTTTTATCCGCACGAATAATCACTATGGCCAATAGTGCCCTGTTCGGTGGAGGACGCGATCTGGCTCAGGATATTGAGGACGCCATCGTCCGGTTGGGAGTCGGAGCAGTACTCGAATTATGCTACACGGTGGAACTCCCCGGTTGCATAAAGGTACCGCAAACTTTCGGGCAAACCCGTTTTTGGAAACACGGCTTGGCCGTTGCCATCCTTTCCCGTGAACTGGGAAGCAAAGTCTTAACCGATCAAGAAGAACTGGACTCCTGCTATTTAGCCGGACTGGTCCACGACATAGGCTTACTGGTTTATGATTATCTTGCACCAGAACAATTCAATCAGTTTCTCATCACTACCGATTTTCATGCTTCCGACCAATCTTTGGAAGCGCTGGAAACAAACTTTTTTGGCATAAACCATTCAGAGTTAGGCGCGGCTTACCTGAAGGAATGGTGGCCCGTTTCTGAAAAAGCTGTGGGAGCCGTCAAGAGTCATGGTAGAGGCGGCCTGACAAAAGACCAAACCCCAAACTTGACTCACGTGGTCAGCACCGCAAATCAAATTTCCAATAAATATGGTTTGGGCCACCCCTTGGAAACCAGATATAAATCTATTGATGACAGTTACTTGGAGGCCTTGAATATGTCTCAGGAAGAAATGGACGAACTGGTAGACTGGACCCAAGTTGGCCTTCTCGCTGCCGAATCGGTTCTATAATACCCACAGTCCCTTCCCTGGCTTTTGTCCCAAAACCATTGAAATAACATAAGTGATTGATAAAATAAAAGAAGGTCTGGTTTTCAATTGCTTTAACAGACCAAAACCCGATAAAGTTATTCTACATATATTTCTCTAGTCGGATTTATTCTGGCCTTCTAAAACCCTTCTAAAGGGGCCTTATGCTTCAAAAGCTTAAAACCATGAAAGTTTCAGAGGTCATGACTCGACCCGTTATCTGCACCAGTCCGGAAACCTCTGCCCACGATATTTTAGAAAAACTAAACAGCAGTCAAATTTCAGCACTACCCGTGATCGACGAAAATATTGTCATCGGGATAGTAACGGAAACAGATGTCCTGAGATTATTTTTGCAGGGGAAGAATCTACACACTACTCTGGTCAGTGAGTTCATGACAACAAATGTTGTCACGGCAGAACCAGATTCTCTTGTGCTCTCAGCAATTAAAGGCTTTCTCGATAACCAGATTCATCACCTGCCCATTACTCATCAGGAAAAACTGGTTGGGATTGTCAACCGACATGACTTGATTAAAAATATCGTTGACAGTGCCAGCGACTTCTCTTTAATTCCCTGAAAAACACTTGCCCCTCTCGTTTTATTGAGTGCAAAATGTGCACAAAGGTTTTATCCTGTCTGCTTGTTCGAATCATCAGAGGCCTCCTCAAAAATGACAATTCGCCCCGCTCCTGAACGCGAAGGCTTGACCTGGGCCAAGGCTTCCCGGTTTATTGCTCTGCCTTTCAGCCCTTCCCGGTTGGCCACCTTCATGCAGGTAAAACGGTTTGAGGACGTTCCCATCGAAAAACTTTTAGAACAGGGCTTTGAAGGAATTCTCATCGATGCCGATGGCACCCTTGCTCCTCACCACGCCATAGAATTCAACCTGTCGATCACAGACCATGTTCGCACCATGCTGGAAAATGGATTAAGAGTAGCTATTTATACCAATGCCTGGGAAGACCGGTTTCAAGCATTTCAGGAAATGGGAGTAAAGGTAGTCACCAATGTACCTGCCAAACCTGATCCATATGGGTTTCGGATCGCTATGACTGATTTCCTCCACTTGGAAAATCCTGCCAAAGTCTGCATGATTGGCGACAGTTATGTGACAGATGGTGGAGCCATTGATGCAGGCATGCAGTTTATCCACGTTAGGCCGGTAAAAGGAAATGAGCCCTTCTTTCATTCTTTGACCCGGTTCTTCGCTTACCTGTGCGCTAAAATGTATGGACGGAATACTGCAAAATAAAATCCCGTAGCAAACTGAAGATTCCTGCATTAAAGGGTTTACTTCTATCCTCATTACAAGAATAATAGTCACCATTAGCACAACCAATATCCCGCAACCAGACCTCAAGAATAAAATATGGAATTCGAACAAGTTCAAGAGTATTGCAAGGAAGCACAACAAATTGCCGAGCGTTCAGGTACGCATGCCGGCCTTTCTTTTCTGATTGGAGAAAAGTTTGGGATCAATTTCGGTCTACTCAGAAAAGCAAAGCGAAAACTTCAGTTTCTGTATCCTGGTGATGATATGTCCGTAGATCCTCCTCTGAATCAGGGGGGGCGGGCTTTGAAGATGAGCTATGCCATGACAGTGCAAGAGCATTACAGTGGACCTTTGGAGCAGGTCAAACATTTGGAGTCTCTTCTGGCTGATTTCGCCAAAGCCATTCTCAACACATTCAGTCAGGACGAAATCAAAAGCTATCTGGAGTCTTCGCCAAACCTGGGTACTGACTATGAACCTCAGGAACCCACAGGGGTGGAAAGCGACACAACGTTTTCGGCCGATGACCTGTTAATGGAAGCAGAAGAAATTCTTGCTTTTGAAGACATCAAGAAACTGCTTCTACAAGAAAAAAGCAATTAAATGCCGATAGAACCCGAACCAATACTAAAACAAAGAACCCGGTTAATACTGGCATTCGTCATCCTCTGTGTCTGTTCGGTGCTAATTCTTTTTACTGGACCGGGGTTTAACTTTGTCTGGCAGGTTATTCTCTCCAGCGTGCTTTTCTTTTTCCTGTTCTGGCTGGTCACCTGACTGTAAGCCATATCATCCCCAATAATGCCAAGCCTGCAAGGGCCAATGCAGAAATCGCCAGGGTTTTTAATGCTGGCAGATCCTTTTCGATTTTTGTATTGATCGGGTCAATTGACGATTTAATGGATTTATCGAGTTCTGCTTTGATCTCATTTAAAATTTCCATTTTCGCAAAGCGGGTGTTTTCCGCCACCAGTTTGTCGAGGTCCGCCAGTATATTTTGGGTGAGTTCCGGGGTTGCCTTCACCAACTCTTGTCGTACAGCTTCAATCCCATCCTCATTCATTCGTACCATCTTGCGATCAATTTCTTCCATCTTCGTTCGGATGGCTTTCTCCACTTTTGGCTCGATATTTTCCTGGATGCGTTCCATCGAATCCCGCGCATTAGCCAGCGATTCGTGCAGGTGCTCCTGAATTTCTTCCTCCAAGGCCTCTTTTCTGGACTCTACATGTTCCGTTAGGATGTCCAGCCGTTGACGGATTTCAGACACCGTTTGGAATCCTTCACGGGCCTGCTGTTGCTCTCTTTCAAATTCAGGATTCGTTGAGTCAGACATAGTGGTCATCTATTTTTAGTGATCCTTTTGGGACCAGAGGTTAACAATATACGTTTACAGAGATTATGGACTCAATCCCTGGAAGTTTCAAATGCTAAACAGCATTGACCGCAACTTGACTTACCCAATACGGTCAGGTATTTTGATACCATTGATAAATAAAGGATTATTAAGTGGAAAAGGCCATACAGGAATTTAAAAACTACCTACTGGTGGAGAAAAACGCCTCCCCCAATACACTGGATGGCTATCTCAATGATATCACCCAGTTTCAGTTTTTTTTAACTCACTCTGGCCATGCTTTGGAATCCTCTTCCATTAAAATCGAAAAAATAGATCGGTTAGCGGTACGCTCTTTCATGGGTTATCTCTATGAGAAAAAATATTCCGCCACCACCATGCGACGCAAGCTTTCAACATTAAGCTCATTTTTCCGGTTCCTATGTCGGGAGGGGTATGTTAAAAACAATGTCGCCAACACGGTGCCGGCACCTCGAATGCAGAACAAACTGCCTGCATATTTTTCCGTTGACGACATGTTTCGACTATTGCAATTGCCTCAGGGTGAAGGATTCCTCCCTGTCCGCAACCGGGCTCTGCTGGAGCTGTTTTATAGCTGTGGCCTGCGTATCAGCGAACTGGTTGGGTTGACTCTTGAGAACACCAGTTTGGATTCCCGTACAGTCAAAGTACTGGGGAAAGGCGGAAAGGAACGTCTTCTGCCACTGGGACGCCACTGTGTGGACGCTCTGAAAACCTACCTTAATGCGCGAATGGACAAAGCCCAAAAGCCTGGCACGGACCAACTGTTCCTCAACCATCGCGGAGCCGGAATCACCATTAGGGGAGTGCGCAAAGTAGTGGACAAATATATCAAGCAGGGGAATTTCGCAGGCGGAGTCTCTCC
>JAJDBI010000186.1 GCA_029261435.1 Nitrospinaceae bacterium | reverse complement strand
AATAATTAACAACCTATTGTAATAAAATGCCTTATGCTCCAGAGCAGGAGAAGTTGGGCTAGAGGTTTAGAGTTTTTAGCACTCTCTAGGTGTGAGTGCTGACACTATATAAAACCCAAATATTAAAAAGCAAGGTCTTCCTCCAAAAAAAGTGAAAAAACTATCAATATTATGAAAAACACCAATAAAAAAGAGGTTTTACAGATTGAAACGTTCCCGAACCCGGTTCCGGGAAGAGATTACACCATTGAAATGGAATGCCCGGAATTCACCTGTTTATGCCCCAAAACCGGGCAACCGGACTTTGCTATCCTGCATATCAGCTATGTCCCGGACAAGTTGTGCCTGGAGTTAAAATCTTTGAAGATTTATCTGGTGTCGTATCGGAATGAAGGCGGATTCCATGAAAAGGTGACCAATGTCATTTTGGATGATCTCGTATCTGCCTGTCGGCCACGAAAAATGACAATTGTTGGGGAATTTAATGTGCGCGGGGGAATCCACACCACAGTTTCGGTGGAGCATGTGGCTAAAAAATCTGCAAAGAAAAAGGGTAAATAGCCGTTTTCAGGATCGAGGGTATGGGAATGGAACGATCGGGTGAATGTCATTCTTGTGGGGAGTGTTGTAAAACAGTCAATATGACCGTTGTACGCGACATCACTATCCAGCAGCACGGAAGTCTGGAAGAACTTGAACTATATTTATCCTACCGAGGCATCCGGGTTGTCGGTTCGGACGAAAAGAGAAACCAGCTTTATTATTCGATGGATGTTCCTTGCAGTGAGTTGACTTCTGATAACCAGTGTCGTGTTCATAACAGCCCCAAAAAACCGTTTATTTGCCACCGTTTTCCTTCAAGCAAAGAAGATATAGAGGACATTCCTGAATGCGGTTACAGTTTTCAGCCGGAGAGTCGCCGATGGCCGTGAACGAAAATTATTTTTGATTTCGCTGTGAGTGGCAGAAAACTGATTGTAAAAAGGCTCATTAATTTTTTTCCTCAAAGACACAGGCTTGAAGAAGTGTCGACAAATTCTGTTATAATGTTACTTTTGGATGGAGTTATGGAATCAAGGTTTATTGAAAATGGAAACAGAACTATAAAGGATGCCCATACAGGTTTGGTTTGGCAGGAGAGTTATGCCTATGTTGAAACCGGAAATAATATCAGTTGGTATGATGCTCAAGACTATATTAAAAAGCTAAACTTGGAAAAACTGGGTGGTTATGAGGATTGGCGGCTGCCGGACCGGCTTGAAATCCAAAGTCTCTATGAAATCGCCAAACCATTTCAGTCCCGAGGAAAAACATTTATTCTTCATATTGATCCGGTTTTTGAATTTAGTTATGGGAGTTGTTTTTGGACAAGTAAGACCCGATGGTCTGCGGCGCTTGGTTTCGAGTTTGACATGGGTGACATTCACTGGTACCCCAAAGGAAGCCTTAAGGGAACGGTTCGGGCGGTACGGAATAACTGGCAACCTCAATTAATGATCGAACCGGGCTGGGCAGAACAAACCAAAGGCTGTTAATTAAGAAATATGGACGAACAACAATTTAAAGTTGAAAAAGCCAAGGCGCGTAAACTTCGCCAGTCACAGTGGTGGAAAGAAAAGATCCAAGCCGGAATTTGCCATTATTGTGCAGGCCGGTTTCCAGCAGAAGAGTTGACGATGGATCATATTGTGCCTATTTCTCGTGGAGGGAAAAGCAAGCGCGGGAATCTGGTGCCTTCATGTAAAAAATGCAATGTGAACAAAAAGTACTACACTCCGGCAGAAATCATCCTTCGCGAAAAGTTAGGTCAGGACATTCAATTTTAATAGTTGAATTCCAGGCTGATGCCGTAATATCCTCCAATAAATTTTAAGGCTTAAATTAATTCATGCAGATTCTATTAGATATAGATTGCCTGATTCAGGCATTGAAAAACAGAGCAGACTCGACAGTGTTGAATCTGTGTCGTCAGAAGCGTTGTAAGGGCTGGGTGGCATCTACTTCTATACCTGTTATTTTGGCGGAGGCGGGAGAGCAAGATGTTCAATCTCTTTTGCAAGGTTTGGCTGTATTGACTCCTACGGCTCATGACATCAATCAGGCGCTGGGATCTGAAAAACCGTTTGCTAAAGATTTGGCAGCACGCCTGGTTGAGGCTAGCGGATTAGATGCGGTGGTCACGCTTTCTCCTGAAAACTTTTCCGAATTAAAGGTAGATGCTCTGACCCCAGGGCAGTTGCAGGTGAAACTGGATGCTCCGTCTGAGCCTGTTCAGGAAGTTCGTTTGCTGGATATTACTGCCTCATATCACCAGATAATAAATGAAGTAGAAAAGGAAATGGCCGAAACGGTTCGGTCGGGATACTTTATCCTTGGGCCCAAGGTTTCCCGACTGGAAGAGAGAATGGCGGATTATTGCCAGACTAAATATTCCGTTGGAGTTTCATCCGGGACCGATGCGTTATTGATTGCGTTGATGGCTTTGGGGATTGGTCCAGGTGATGAAGTGATCACTTCTCCCTATACATTTTTTGCGACAGCGGGTTCTATCGTTCGTACCGGGGCCAAACCGGTTTTTGCGGATATCAATGACATTACTTTTAATATTAAACCTGAGCATATTGAACGTTGCATCACCTCTAAGACTAAAGCCATCATCCCCGTGCATCTTTACGGGCAATGTGCGGATATGGACCCGATTCGTCAATTAGCTGAAAAAAATGGTTTGGCGGTGATTGAAGATGCAGCGCAAGCGATTGGGTCTGAGTACAAAGGTAAACCTGCAGGTTCGATGGGAGACCTGGGGTGCTTCTCATTTTTTCCCGCAAAAAATCTGGGTGGTTTTGGAGATGGTGGGTTGGTGACCACTAATTCGAAAGAGCTTTATGAGCAACTAAAAATTATTAGAGTGCATGGTTCGGACCCCAAATATTACCATAAGGTGATGGGAGGAAATTTTCGTTTGGATGCGCTTCAGGCTGACGTTGTGAGTGCCAAATTGAACTTCCTGGAAGAATGGACCGAAAAGCGCAGGAAAAATGCACAAACTTACCATCAGTTATTTAAAGATTCGGCAATGACCCCGTTTATCCAATTGCCTCCGGAAGTGTTTCCCCGGCATGTTTATAACCAATATGTCATCCGAGCGGGAATCCGCAGAGATGAACTTCGAACTTTTCTTAATGAAAAACGGATTGGGTGTGAAATCTATTATCCCATCCCGCTGCACCTTCAGGAGTGCTTCAAAGACTTAGGCCATAAAAGTGGTGACTTTCCTGAGTCTGAAAAAGCCGCAGGGGAGACTCTGGCGCTACCGATATCCCATGAAGTGAATCGAGCTCAGCAGGAATATGTTGTTGCAATGATCCAACAGTTTTTTCTGGGGGAATGAACCCTGTAAGAATTCAAAACAGCGGCGGTTTTTCTTCCACAATAAATTTTTCGCGTGGGGTATGAATCTGACTCTCGCAAACCATCACAATATGAAACCCCAGTTTTGTTTTGATGGGCTCCTGAATCTTGAACTTCTCTGCTTTTAAGATATAGTCGATCAACTCCTGATCCATGGTCTGTGGGGCAATATCCATTCCTTGATAAATCCAGCCTAGTGATCCTCCCAAATTTTTACTCATGCAGGCACTGTATTTTTTGGCGAGGCGGATGAAGAATTTTTCTGTCTTCTCCCAGTCATGAAACGGTTTGTCCGGATCATCCATTTCCTCCTGTGCTAATTCACTCTGATAATCATTGAGTGTTTCCCAGATCATTTTTGCGGATTCCAGAGAAGTCATACGGATGTTTCTCACCCGGTGCTCCATGGGTTTGTCGGTGGTGAAGGTCTTTTTCGTCGGAACAAAGGCTTTTTTGATTTTTGGTTTGGGTTTGATGGGAGCTTTAGGGCTATCCGCTTCAGGTTGAGGCTCCTTGGCGGTTTTGTCTCGTTCGTAAATGGTTTTTTCAGCTTCCTTAGGTTGCTCGGTGTCAGACATGATTTTATGTGAACAGGTTATGTTGGGTTCGTATTGGTTGCAGTGCAAGAATAGTCTAGTTTGAATGGATATATTTTTCAAGCTATATAGGATCAAGTTTCAAGCCAAATAGACTCAAGGTATTGCAAGACGGCTCCCTGGGCATTACTCCCGATGATCTCGTTAGCGGCATCCTTAACTTCCGGCAAGGCGTTTTCCATGGCAACAGCGCGGCCAGCGATACGAAACATATCAAGATCGTTCAAATAATCTCCAAACACGACAACGTTTTCAAGGGAGACTTCCATTTTTTTTGCAAGGATCTCCACCATATTTCCTTTGCTGGCTTCCTGATGGAATGATTGAAGCCAGAAATAACCTTTCATAGACACATCCTCGGCAAAATATAAATTGAGGTGGTCAAAATGTTTTTCATTCAATGACTGGTAAATGGGTTCAAGTCGATCGTGTGTGTCGATCAACAAAAACCCCGAAATCTTTTCCGTGTCCTGAAAATCAAAATGCGAAATCTGGCGAAGTCTTCCATCCCCTTCAAGGCTTTTGATATAAGCCTTAGATCCGGGATTGGTTGCATTCAGATAATAAAGTTGGTGTTTCTCTCCGAATGTATAGATGAAAGGATCGATACCTTGAGGCAAGGCCAGTTCCAACATGTTCTGAACAACTTCTTGTTTAATGAAGTCAGAATGTTCCATAATATTTCCGGTATTGAAGTCGGCAAGGTAAACACCATTGAATAAAATAACCGGTAGTTTCAGGTTTAGTCCCTTCAAAATAGGATGCGCAGAATCATAGTTTCTGGCTGTGGCGATGGTGAAGCTCAGCCCCATGTCGATCAACCTGTTGAGGCGATTTTTATAGTCATCGGGAAATGAACTGTCGGGTCTCAGCAAGGTGCCGTCAAGATCGGAAATATATAAAAGTTCTTTATTCATAAGTGAGTGTGATATTCCTGGTTGAATCCTGAATGAATTGTTTTTGGAGTTTGAAAGAATAGGATGCTTTGAAAGCGGGTCAGTTTGTAAGGAATTACTTTGAGAGTATACTAAAATAAAAAATTATATTTGTTAAATTATTTCGTGAAAAAGGACTTGGGTTCATGAGAAATAAAAGTTTTATTCAACATTTGCAATCTGTAGCTTTGGGAGTATTTATTGTTTTCGGTGTTTGCTCCAATAGTGAGGCTTTTGATTTTTCTGATTGGGATACACTGGTCAAAAAGCATGTTGCCCCTAAAACGGTGGACGGGGTTTTAATCAACTCGGTTGATTACCCCAGTTTAAAGAAAGACCCGATTTTCTCTGACTTGGTCTCAAGACTCAACTCTTATCCTTTGGAAAGTTTGGAGTCTGAAAAATCCAAGCTGAACTTTTGGATCAATGTTTATAATATTCTGGCTGCGAAAATGATCACAGATCATTACCCTATAGAAAGTATCAAAGATGCTGGAAGTTTATTCACGTCTGTCTGGAAACAACCAGCAGGGAAGGTGGGAGGCAAAGAACGCACTCTGAACGACATCGAGCACGAAATTCTCAGGAAGATGAATGAACCTCGCATTCATGTGGCTATCGTCTGTGCTTCCGTGAGTTGTCCAGACCTTCGTTTGGAAGCTTATACGGTAGAAAAATTGAATGACCAATTGGACGACCAGATGGAGAAGTTTTTACAATCCCGCGAAAAAGGCATGAGGTTGGATGAAATGAAAAACCGGATTTACCTCTCATCCATTTTTAAATGGTTTAAAGAAGACTTTGAAGGCAAGGGAGGAGTTTTGAAATATATAAGTCAGTATGTTTCCACAGAGAAAAAAAAGGTTATGAATAATTCAAAGTTAAAGATTTCCTACATGGATTATAACTGGAAGATCAATGGGCGCTAGATTGCGACATCTTTCTTCGTCAATTTTTTTTGGCAAGACGGAGGTTCTCCGCCGGCGGGCATTTGCCCGCCGGTTATCGAACATGGGTCAGTCTGCGTGTTTACGGAGAAATGTTGGGATGTCAAAATTTGCAGTCAGGCTTCCTGGATCGGGATTTTCTTCCTTGATGGAAGAGGCCAGAGATTTTAAATGTTTATAGGAAGTTGTGCCTGAGTCGTCACCGGATATTGGTTCTCCCCCGACTACTTGTTTCAACGCAGGTCTTTCTTCTGGTTGCGCTGAGACGGCTTCCTCAAACCCTGTAGCGATGACGGTTACCCGCATCTCTCCTTCCATTTGTTTGTCGATCACCGCTCCAAAAATGATATGTGCATCTTCGTGAGCATTTTCCTGAACCATCATGGAGGCTTCATTGACTTCCAGCAAGGTGAGGTCTTCACCACCAGTGATGTTGATCAGAATACCTTTTGCGCCATCAACGGTGGCCTCATCCAGTAAAGGACTTGAGATAGCTTTTTGTGCGGCTTCAACAGCACGTGTTTCTCCCGTCGCAGTTCCGCTACCCATTAGTGCTTTGCCCATGCTACCCATAATGCATTTGACATCGGCGAAGTCGAGATTGATGAGGCCGGGTATTACGATCAGGTCTGAGATGCTACAAACTGCCTGCTTCAATACATCATCCACCATAGAAAATGCTCCGGTGAATGAAGTTTGTTTGCCGACATAGCTGAGAAGCTTTTGGTTGGGAATGACAATTAAAGTGTCAACCGCATTTTTGAGTTCCTCTATTCCTTCATCGGCTTGCCTCATCCGTCGTTTTCCTTCAAACGCAAATGGTTTGGTGACCACGCCAACAGTTAAGGCACCTGCTTCTTTGGCGATACGTGAAATGATCGGAGCTGCCCCGGTACCTGTTCCCCCTCCCATTCCAGCGGTGATGAAGACCATATCGGCTCCTTCTACCATTTCACGAATGTTTGCTTCGCTCTCTTCTGCGGCATCTCTTCCAACTTCGGGATTTGAGCCTGCACCAAGTCCGCGGGTCAGTTCTCCACCAATTTGAATTTTCCCCGAGCATTCGGACTTCTCAAGCGTTTGCAGATCTGTATTGGCGATAATAAATTCCACGCCACGGATATTATCTCGGACCATGGAGTTGACAGCATTATTTCCTCCACCTCCTACGCCAATGACCTTGATTGTTGCTGAATAATCATTTTCGTTGTCAAATTCTATTAAACTCATTGTGTCCTCCGGATTTAAAAAAATTCATCTGCCCAATCTTTCATACGTGAAAATATTTTGTCGAACAGGTTTCTTCCCTGTAGTTCTCGATTTGTTCCTGATTTAAACCTTTTTGAGCCATACTGGATTAATCCTGTACAGGTGGCATACATGGGGTTGTTCACAACATCCATCAACCCTCCGAGTCCAAGAGGTGTTCCCACGCGGACTGGAGACTGAAAGACATCTTCAGCCAATTCGGCCATGCCCTGCATGCTTGCGGCTCCTCCTGTCAGGACAATACCTGAAGAAATGATTTCCCTGTATCCGGATTCACTGATTTCATTATCCAGTAGTTCAAACATTTCCCGTGTCCGTGCTTCAATAATTTCGCTGAGAATCTGACGTGGAACGGATCGTGGCTCTCGCCCACCGACACTCGGTGCTTCGATACTTTCCCCTTCCTGAACCATGGGAGGGTAGGCACATCCATAAGAGTGTTTGATTTTCTCTGCTTCATTGTTTGGTGTGCGAAGGCCGATAGCGATATCGTTTGTCATTTGGGCACCGGCAATCGTCAAAACCGAAGTATGTTTGATGGCTCCCTGATAAAAAATTGCCAGATCAGAGGTCCCACCACCTATGTCTATCATTGCAACACCGAGTTCTCTTTCATCCTGAGATAGAACCGATTCGCTGGAAGCAAGTTGCTCCAGTACAATGTCCTGAACTCCCAGGCCTGCCTTGTTGACGCATTTGACAATATTTTGTGCGGAAGTCACAGCGGCGGTGACAATATGAACCTTGGCCTCAAGCCTCACTCCCGCCATTCCCAGAGGAGTTTTAATTCCATCCTGGTTGTCGACAATATATTCCTGGGGAAGTACATGAATGACTTCCCGGTCAAGAGGGATGGCAATGGCTTTGGCGGCTTCAATGACGCGATCAATATCTTTCTGCGTGATTTCTTTTCCTTTGACCGCGATGATTCCGTGGCTATTCATGCTGCTGATGTGTCCTCCTGCAATGCCCACAAAAACAGAATCTATTTCGCATCCGGCCATCAGTTCGGCCTCCTCGACAGCACTTTTTATGGATTCTACGGTGCTATCGATATTTACGACTACGCCTTTACGCAAGCCTCTTGATGGATATTGACCCAGCCCGATGATATCTATTTTTTCATCATCAACAACCTCGCCGATGATGCAACAGATTTTGGTCGTTCCAATATCCAGTCCGACTATATAATCACTTTTCTTGGCCATGCGTCCCATCTCCTCCTAGTTGGTTTGTCGCTTCATGGATGTTGAGTTGATCGAAACTCGATCCCGAACCACAACCTGGTCCTTGAACGATAAATCGATCATCTGGATCTTCATGCCTTCACCCTCGAGAGTGTCGAGAACGATCATGAATTTTTTAAATCCTTCTTTTAACGCTTCCATGGACATTTGAATTTGTAGATCACGATTACGAGTAAAAAATATGATTCGGGAATCCCCCTTGAGCTCAGCGATATCCAGAGGATTATTTTCAAAAAAAGAAAGTTTATTGAAATAATGCATGGTCTTGAGGCTTTGGATAACTTTGTCTCCGGAGAAATTTTCGGGCTTTGCTCCTTTATTGGATTGAACGATCAACGGTAAATCTTTATATTCTGGTGTTTCTTCAGATAGGATCACTCCAAAATTATCCATTAAAAATACTTTTTCGAACTTGACCCGGGCATAGGGCACACGTTCGGTCAATTCGATTTGAACTTCCTGGGGGAATTTTCGCTGAACTGATGCGGAAAGAATCCAGGGGTGCTCCGCAAGTCTTTCTGAAGCTTTAGGAAGATCATAAGTGAATAAATTTTCTCCATGAATTGGCCCCAACCAGTCCAGAAGCTGTTCTTCCATCAATGAATGATGACCGCGAAACGATACGTCTGCGATCTTAAACC
>JAJDBI010000185.1 GCA_029261435.1 Nitrospinaceae bacterium | reverse complement strand
AAAGCGGTTCATAGAGGAATAGGAATTGAGCGGTTCGATGTGGAAGGACGCGTTATCAGGGTTGAGTTCAAGGACTTTGATCTTTTGAATGTCTATTTTCCCAATGGCACCAGTGGAGCAGAAAGACTGCAATATAAGATGGAGTTTTATGACGCGTTTCTGGATCATTGTGAACAATTACGGGCAGAAGGCAGAGAGTTGGTGATCACTGGAGATGTGAACACAGCGCACAAGGCCATTGACTTGAGAAACCCCAAAGCCAATGAAAAAAACTCAGGCTTTTTACCGGAAGAGAGGGCGTGGGTCGATAAATTTGTTTCGCATGGATATGTGGATAGCTTCCGGGAGTTTCATCCTGAACCGGACCAGTACACATGGTGGAGCTATCGATTTAATGTGCGAGCCAAAAATGTTGGTTGGCGCATTGATTATTTTTTTGTCACGGAAAAACTCATGGCAAAGGTTAAGGACTCTTTTATTCAACCGGATGTCATGGGTTCAGATCATTGTCCTATAGGCCTTGATATCAAGGCCAAATAATCAGGATATGCTCTGGACCGTTTCCAGTTTGCAGGCATCTAATAGTCTGCCATCCTGAAAAATGGATTTTTTCAATTAAGTGTCATAATAAAAAATTATTTTGAATTGGAGTGGGGACTTTATGGGATTTGAGCTCAACAAAAGCTATAGCGGATTCAGACTGACCCAAAAAAAGAAAATTGACGAGTTGAAATCTCTCGGTCTTTTATTTGAACATGAGGTCACCAAAGCTGAACTGATGGTTCTGGAAAACGATGATGACAACAAAGTCTTCAGCGCGACATTCAGGACTCCTCCTGAAGACGATACTGGGATAGCTCATATTCTGGAGCACAGCGTTTTATGTGGCTCTAAAAATTTTCCGGTCAAGGAACCCTTTGTTGAACTCATGAAAGGAAGCTTGCAGACCTTTCTCAATGCAATGACCTTTCCCGACAAGACCATGTACCCAGTAGCCAGCAGAAACCAAAAAGATTTTTTCAATCTCATGCATGTCTATCTGGATGCGGTTTTTTATCCTAATATTACTGAAGAAACTTTCAAACAGGAAGGTTGGCATTATGAGTTGAACAACCCGAAGGATAAAATTGTCTATAAAGGCGTGGTGCTCAATGAAATGAAAGGCGAATTTTCCAATCCTGAAAGTTGTATAGACCGACAATTGGCACACTCTCTATTTCCCTCTACAGCCTATGGATTTGAATCGGGGGGCGATCCCAAAAATATTCCTGACCTGACGTACCAGGGCTTTACGGAGTTTCACAAAAAGCATTACCATCCCTCTAACAGTAGATTGTTTTTGTATGGAAATGGGGATACGCAAAGTTATCTGGACTTTTTACAGGAAAAATATTTGCAGGATTTTGCGCATATGGAAGTCAACACTTCCATTGCCCATCAAAGGTCTTTCAGGAAGCCAAAAAGAAAGCCTATGTCCTACCCGGTTTCCAGCGATGAGTCGCTGGAGAAAAAAACCTATGTTCTGGTTGGTTACAAACTGGATAAGGCCATTAATCATGAGCATTGCCTGGGGTTCAGCATACTGAGTCACCTTCTAATGGGATCATCTGCATCTCCTTTGAGAAAGGCCCTCATCACCTCTGAGCTGGGCAGTGAAGTCATTGGTGGAGGGTTCGATGATAATCGAGCGGATACGATGTTTGCTGTGGGACTAAAAGGCACAGAGCTTGAGCACGAGAATAAAATTCTTAATCTCATAGATTCTACTCTGCTTGAGCTGGCCGAAAATGGAATAGAAAAAGATATGATCCTCTCGGCGGTGAACTCTATAGACTTCAGGCTTCGGGTAGCAAATTTTGTCGGGTTTCCCAAAGGCATTGTTTATAACATTCAGGCGTTGGGATCCTGGCTCTACGGTAAAGATCCTTTCACCCATCTCAGGTTTGAGAAGGTAATGCAGAAGATCAAAAAACAGATGCACGAAGGATATTTTGAGAATCTGATTCGTCGTTATCTGATTGAAAATAACCATCGTAGTATTTTGGTGGCCACACCCAAGCAGGGCTTGGGCAAGAAATGGGAGGCTAAAGAAAGAAAAATACTGAAAACGTTTAAAGAAGGACTCGCCTCAAATCAAATTGATGACCTGATCGCGGAAACCCAAAAATTGCAGGAACTTCAATTGGCTCCAGATTCCCCGGAGGCACTTGCGGCGTTACCTTCGTTGGAGATTGAAGATGTTCCTAAAGAAATTGAAAAGTATCCCCTGGAGATAAAAAGTCAGGGTGACGCTAAAATACTATTCCACGACCTGTTCACCAACGATATCGCATACACTCAAATAGGCTTCAATACGCACTCGGTACCGGATGAAATGATTCCTTATATTCCGTTATTGGGAACCTTGATGCTGGGGATGGGGACTCGCAAGCACAACTACACAGAAATTTCCAAGTTAGTGGGCATGCATACTGGGGGAATTCGCACTTCTCATTTTTCTTCGGCGACGGTAGAAGACCGTCAACAGGTTCTCTCCTATATTTTTTTCAACGGCAAAGCGTTGATGGAAAAAGTAGACAACTTGTTTGACCTTTTTGATGAGTTGTTTGGCGAGTACAGTTTTGATGATACCAAGCGGCTGATAGAGATTGTTCGCAGCTCCAAAGCCGATATGGAAGATTCGATTGTCCCTCATGGCAATCATTATGTTTTGGCGAGGCTCCAGTCCTATCAGTCCCGGCTCGGGAAATTTGATGAACTCACTGACGGCATAACGTATTACAATTTTTTGGAGCAATTGCTGGAGCGTGTCGAGAAAGACCCGGCAGAGGTCGCTGACCAGTTTCGACAGGTTGCGGAGCGAGTATTCACACGCAAGAATGCTCTGTTCAATATCACCTCAGGGAAAAAAGATTATCAGGTTATAGAAAAAAGAATCGCTGGAACAATAGGCATCCTTTCGGATAAAGAATGGCAGAAGGAAGAGTGGGACCTGAAAACAGAACCTTTGAACGAAGGCTTTTTGACTGCCAGTAATGTTCAGTATGTTGGTAAAGGGGCGAACCTGTATGACTTGGGGTTTAAATACACCGGCCAGTTTGAAATCCTGAAGGCTCTTCTTAGAACTGGGTTTTTATGGGACAAGGTTCGCGTGCACGGCGGTGCCTATGGCAGTAGCAATTCGTTCGACTTTTTCACAGGCGATTATAGTCTGGTTTCCTACAGGGACCCAAACCTGACCGAAACCCTGGGAGTCTATGATGAGATTGCAGGTTTCTTGCGTAACCTGGACCTGTCCTCGAAAGAGTTGACCAAAATCATCATCGGTTGTGTCGGGAAAATGGACCCGCCTTTAACCTCTGATCGCAAAGGTTCGGCTTCCATGATCGACCATCTCACAGGTCGTACCCACGAATTGAGGCAAAAATTTCGTGAGGAGTTGTTATCCACCAGACTGGAAGACTTAAAGGGCTATGCCCCCTTGTTTGATAAAATCAGGGATGAGGGTAATGTCTGTGCATTGGGTAATGAAGATAAGCTTAAGAAATCCAAATCGGTATTCGGTGAACTGGTTAAAGTTTTCCACTAACTAAGCCTGGTGGAGTTAAGTTTTGGGTATTTCCTGTCGATAGAATTTAGGAAGAGTCCTCTATCGATAGGTGAGATATGAAGCTCAAGCGCAAAGAAATTCTGGACCTTTTAAGGTCATTTGGGGTGAATCAGGTTTCCGAGTTGAAGAACGGCTGCCGCGATTACGAGACGTATTTCAAAAAGCGTCAGAAGCGGGAAGGTCAGCGGTTCACGCGGCATTCCATGCGTTCATAAAGACCGGGTAGCGGAGAACCTCAGAAAGGACAGGTTTCAGCTTTTGTCAGCTGGCAAGACTGTTCTTCTATGGGGTCGACTTGTTCTTGTTTATCAGGCCCCATGCCGAGTGGAAGGCTTTTTCCATTTCGGGTAGTCGTGCCAGTTCTGGAACCACTTCCAGATACCGAATGACCCCGTCATGATCGAGCACTATGATGGCCCTGGTCAGCAGGCGGTTCTCCTCAATCAAAAGACCGCTAGATTTCCCAAACTCAGCAGTTCGATAGTCTGACAGGAACTGGATGTTGTGAATGTTCGCTTCTTTCGCGAAACGTTTTTGGGCAAAAGTCAGGTCTCGGCTGATCGTTACCAGATTGGCAGTTTGATCCAACCCCTTGTTCTCTTCGCTAAGTATATGAGTTTGTTTTTCGCAGGTGGGAGTATCCAGGGAGGGAACGACACTTAGGATTGTCACTTTGCCTTTGAACGATTGCAGGTCAATCATGTTCAAACCAAGGTCAGGGAGGCGGACAGTCGGGAGTGTTTGACCCACCTGCATTTTTTCTCCCATCAATGTCAGGGGCTTTCCCCTCAATGTAACTTCCTGTGCCCAGCTCGATCCCGTAAAAATCAGGACGAGAATTAAACTCCCATATATTTTGTGATGCATAATGAGTTCTCCTTGTCAGTTGGGTTTTTCTACACTATCCTAACATTTCATAGGGGTGATTTTATTGTCAAATTCATTTACCGCGCAAAATGACTATGTCCAGCAGTCTACCAGGGCTATCTGCTTCTGAGCTGAAAAGAAATATCAAAGCCTGCATTCTTTGCGAGGCGGACCTTCCTTTTCCTCCCAGGCCCACGTTCTCATTTTCTGTGACATCAAAAATACTCATCGTCGGTCAGGCACCCGGAATTAAAGTGCAGGAATCTGGTATTCCCTGGAATGATGCCAGTGGTGACCGGTTACGCGAGTGGATGGGTGTGACTAATAAGCAATTTTACAGTACGAAAAATTTTTCAATTGTACCGATGGGGTTCTGTTATCCGGGAAAAGGCAAGTCGGGTGACTTGCCTCCCCGTCCGGAATGTGCGGAAACATGGATGGAGCCGATTTTTGAGAAACTACCCAAACGACAACTCACTCTTCTGATCGGTCAGTACGCGCAAAGCTGGTTCTTGAAGTCCTTGAAGAAAGCGACTCTGACAGAAACAGTGAAAAACTGGAAAACTTATCTGCCGGAATACTTTGTTTTGCCGCACCCGTCACCGCGCAATAACATCTGGCTTAAGAAAAATCCTTGGTTTGAAAAAACACTGGTGCCGCAATTGGAAAAAAGGGTTGGGGAGATTTTGTTCTAGAACTCTACAACGGTGACACCATCACCGCCTTCGTGGCGCGAGCCGGGAGTGAATTGTTTGCAGAGTCCAGCCTTTTCCAGATAATTGCGTACCAGGGTTTTGATCGTTCCCATTCCATGACCGTGAATGATGAGCACTCTCTGTGCTTTTCGTACAATGGCCCGACTGATGAAATCTTCCATAACTGCTTCTGCGTCTTCCGAGTTCATACCTCTCAAATCACAGGAAGATGTCGAACCACCACCTTCTGACTCGGCTTGAACGTTCATCGAAAATTTCTTTTCGGGTTGTTTGCCTTTATGTTGCGGATTACCGCGTAACGACTTGGCATCAACAACTGTGGTTATGTTGCCCATTTGCACTCGTAGTTTTTTCTTTCCTTCAGGAGACTCCAGAAGGGTGGCGATGGTTCCCAGATTTAATATTAAAACAGGATCTCCAGATTTCAGGTCTCCGGCTGGCAGAGACCACTCTTCGATGTTTTCCACTCTTGGCGATAAGGGCGCCTGACTCATGGACCTTATTTGTTTTTCGACCTTGCGGATTTTAGGCAGGTCCTTTTCATCTTTGATGGCCTGAATCATTTTTTGGATTTCAGCTTTGCCGGATTGCACATGTGCTTGAAGTTTTTTGGTTTTATTTTTCTGGAAATCTTTTTCTTCTTCCCGTAGTCTCTGTGTCAATATCCTTTGCTCTCTTGCCAGGGATTCGGTGTTCTCTTTCTGTGATTTTATTTCCTCCCTGTCCCGGTTGAGCTCAAGCCTTTGTTGGGTCAAATCTTTCAGTAGGTCTTCGGCATGGTGTTCTTTGGCCTGATGCAAGGTTCGTGCTTGATCAATGATGCTTTTTTGCAGGCCCAGACGTTCAGCCGTATCGAGGGCCGCACTTTGTCCCGGAGCTCCAAAAATCAAACGGTAGGTAGGGCTCAATGTGTCCAGATCAAACTCAGTGCAGGCATTGAGAAAACCTTCATGAGTCTGCGCCAGAATCTTCAATGTGAAATAGTGAGTGGAGACCAATGTCATCACATTTTTATTTTTAAGGTCAAAGAGAATGGCTTCTGCCAGGGCCGCACCTTCTGCCGGGTCGGTGGCAATCCCCAACTCATCAAGCAGTACTAACGATCCTGTTTCAACATGGTTCAGAATGTGAATGATTTTTTTCAAGTGCCCGGAAAAAGTCGATAACTTCAATTGAATATTCTGGTCATCGCCAATGTCGGAATAAACCTTCGGGAAAAACGGAATTCTGGAATTCTTCTTGACGGGGAGGTACAGACCCACTCGGGCCATCAAGGCGAGTAGGCCCAGTGTTTTGAGTGTTACCGTTTTGCCTCCGGTATTGGGGCCGGAAATGATCACCACTCTGACCGAGTTGTCCCACTCTATGGTATTGGGTATCACCGTTTCACCATCTAGAACCAGCTCCGGGTTGCGTGCTTCCTTAAGCTCCATGATCGAGTCGCGGTTCATGGGACAGTTTACCGCCGACATGGTTTTGGCCAGACGGGCTTTGGCGTAAATGAGGTCGAGAGAAACCAGTGTTTCCAGGTTTCTTTCCAGAGGTTCCTGGAACTGACTGGTTTGAAGAGCCAGCATTTGCAGGATCTTGATTTTTTCCTGTACGACTTGAAGACGGGCTATTTTTAACTGGTTGTTTAGAGGAACGATGGAAGCGGGTTCTATAAATAGAGTTTGTCCCGTTCCAGAACTGTCATGCACAATACCGTCCACGCGAGACTTGAACTCCGCTCGTACTGGGACGACCATGCGTTCCTCACGCTCGGTGATATAAGAATCCTGAAGTGCTTCGCGGATACTATCTGAACTGAGTAGACGTTTCAGGCGTTCTTCCAGTTTGTTCTTCGCGGTCTCGGCATTACGGAGGGCTTGACGTAGTTCCGGTGTGGCATTTTCCCGGATACTTCCTTCGTCATCTATGCAACGGATCAGATCATCGAGAAACTCCTTCAGAGGATCGAGCCTTTCCAGCCAATTCAGCAAGCGGGGATAATCGGTTTTCTTATTATTTTCACGGCAGAGGTTTCGACACAACCGCAAAAGCTTGATGAGCGAGAGGCATTGCTCGGGCTCGATCATTTTTTGCTCTTCTACATCCTGGAAAACAGGGCCAAGGTCTTCAAATCGATCCATAGGGAATGATTCCACAGAATCGAGCAAGGCTACCATTTCTGCGGTTTCTTCAAGCAGGTTCTGTGCCGAATCAAAATTGCTTTCGGGTTTTAACTGTAGACATTGCTCCTGAGTGATGGGAGAGCAGGCATGGTTGGCCAGGGCCGATGCAACTCTGTTCCAACCCAAAAGCTGCATGGATTTTTCAATCAGATCAACCAGATCGGGTGTATTGCTCATAACATGGATTATTATACTAAGGTGGACTCAAGAAGAATACTCACTCTGGCATCATAAAGACGGTTGGGATCGCGAAGATTTTTATAACCATACAAAAGAACCGCGAGATCCTTCTCTATTTTCTTATTGTAGCTGATCTTTTTTTCTCCGGGAACCATTGTGCCGCCTTGAACCTGAATTTTTTGCGTGGTGATGGTGACGGGTTTATCGAAATCAATAGTTTCGCTATTGAAATACAAATCGTATTTAATAATATGCTGCCCCATCACCTCAAACTGATTTGACCCTTTACGGGTGGCGAACAGGGTGGCTATTTTCCCATCGCGTTTAACTGGATTCGGACTTTCTGGTCCTGGCAATTCCAGTAAGGCGAGGTTCTGTCCTTCTATCAATCGAGCCCAGTGAATAGCTCCCATATGGGTGCCTTCCCGGGTCATGCGCACGACATCAGGGTTTGGTTTTCGTTTCTGCTTGCCAATCCATTCCACCATTGCGGGCACTTCAGATTCGGGTAGAAAATGACCGCCGTGGGCCGATCCTTTTTCTGCGTGCTCCCGGTAGCGAACGGGATATTTCATGTCGGAGAGAATTTTATGAATTCGTCTGCTGAGTTGAATGGGGAAGATAGGATCGTGCGCACCTTGAATCATATAGATCGGAGTGTTGCGTAGATTCACCAGAAAATGCATGTATCTAGGCGTGATGCTTCCGGCGATGGGGATCAGTCCGGCAAACCGGTCTGGATAAAACATGCCAATCATGTATGCGCCGATGGCACCATTGGATAGCCCGGCAAGAAAAACCCGGTCTGAATCTATATTGTATTTTTCACGAGTTTCGTCGATGAGTTTGAGCACCATTTCCTCGGCGGGTCGAGCCCACCAGGCTCCCATCGGATAAGTGGGACATAACACTGCAACTTTATTATCTAAACGCTCTACCCAGGCTGGAAGGGTGTTGGCACCGCTGCTGCCCAGTCCATGCAAAACAACAACGAGTGGAATTTTTTCATCCGTCCCTGTTGGCTCAGGAAGATACAGGGCATAAGGGTATTCCTTTTCATTATGTGTGATCTTTAAATTGCTTTGAAGTCCAGTGGGGCCGACGTTTTTCTTTGCCCTTGATCTCAGGATGGATTTGACGGTTTCGTGTTGGACCTGACCAGACCGTAAACGTTTTAGCACCTGGTTTTCCACCTCAGGGTCCTGGGTGGAAAGAAACAAGTCTATTTCCGACTTGATATCCAGTGTTTCCCGTACCTTGCCCGACTCCTGCACCGCAGAGCAGGACACCGCAAACAGGGCGATCAAAATAACTTTCATGATATTCATGACTTACACAGTATCGAACTTTAAAATCTTTGTAAAGGCTTTAGGGTTGGCCTAAATGACTAATTTTATTGGAATTCTTTGCTCTCATGCGGTAAGATTTATTTCTGTTTAGCCACGTTTAAGAATTCCTAACTCTTCTTATGGCCTTCCTGATGAATTCATTAAAAGTACCCGTTCAAACTCTGGTTAAAACTCTCAATCTGGGAACAATTTCTTTGGGGAAATGTCGACTGGATGCAGGTGATCCTGCCTCGCTGAGTCGCATGTTCACACTAAAGAAAAATGGCATAGATTATGTGGGGCAGGTTCGGGTGCGTTCCGGGAGTCCGGCTGTCCGGGTAGAAGTCTTCAACGAAAATTATTTTGAAGAGTTTGATCAATCGGAAGCGGCTGTGCTCGAAAATCTGGCCGGAAAAGTTCTGGGCCGGTTATTGAAGGATAAGGAGTTGCCGGAGGCGGTGAAAACTCCGATCCTCGAATATATTGAAGATCAGGAACCAGTAAGCGAGGAAGAAATTGTTCCCATAACAGGAGACGAACGGGATCTGGATAAAATTTTTGAGCGTTTGAATCAGGAGTATTTCAATGACAAGATTCAGGCTAGGATCATGTGGGGGCGGGATGTGAAATCACGCAACAAAAGTGGTTTTCGCTATGGTTCCTACGATGAAGGAAAAAAACTCATCCGCATTCATCCACGATTGAAGCAGGACTTTGTACCCCAATGCGTCCTGGAGCTCACCGTTTATCATGAAATGTGTCACCAGTTTGCTCCTTCGTATAAGAAGAACGGGACCTGGCAGAGTCATCACGCTGAGTTTAAGAAAAAAGAGAAGGAGTTTAAGGATTTTAAAGATGCACGCAACTGGGAAAAACATAACTGGCACCGTTTGCTGCTTCCCTCAGAGGAAAATGCTGAACTGGTGACAGCCTGACCGCCATTGCAATTATCATTAACTCGGCCTAAATTGGTTTCAAACCATGAAAATGATCAAATGCTACATTCAATATGAAAAACTCGAAGCTCTCCGGGAGAAGCTTTTCGAAATGGGAGTGCCCGGAATTTCTGTGATCGATGCCAAAGGCATTGGCAAACCGATGAGTCATTTGAAATCCGATCCTGCATTGAAGGTTCCACAGTTTCATCCTTGCGTTGAAATTTCGGTGGTTCTGGAGTCCGAAGCGGTGGATGAAGTAGTGGGCATGATCGAGAAGACATTGCATACAGGTAGTCTGAGTGATGGAAAGATTTTTGTCCTACCGGTTGAAGAGGCCATCCGGGTCCGCACCGGGGAGCGAGGCAAGCAGGCCCTATACTGACCGAATAAGCCCACTGTGGATAGCTTCCTTACTCTTAAATCAAAGAGTTGTCTCGGCTTAGTGAACCCTTGCCTAAGAGAAAACTGTAGATGATCGCTGAAAATCTTGCTGAGGTCCGGGAACGGATTTCCCGAGCTATCCAAAAATCAGGAAGAAAACCTGATAGTGTCCGTCTTATTACAGTTTCCAAACAAATGAGCGTTGACCGAATAGAAGAGGCCCGGACTTCTGGAGCTGTGGTATTCGGTGAGAATAAGATTCAGGAAGCAATTCCCAAGATAGAGCAGATGGGGACGGAAGGAATTTCCTGGCATTTCATCGGTCACTTGCAAAAGAACAAGGTCAAGTTTCTTGATGAACGCTTTGACCTGATCCATTCGGTGGATAGTCTTGAACTGGCAGAGAAAATTGCTAAACACTGCCAGTCAGAAAATCGAGTTCAGAGAATTTTGTTGCAGGTCAATGTTTCGGGCGAAACTGCAAAGTTTGGCATGGAACCCAGTGAACTTGAAAAACAGATGGCTGGATTTTCCCAGTTGCAGGGAATTCAGGTTGAGGGATTGATGACCATCCCGCCGTTCGACTCCGATCCAGAAAATTCACGCAGACACTTTTCGCGATTGCGGGAGCTTCGTGAACTATGCGAAAAACAGAACGGGCTCTCCCTAAACGAACTTTCCATGGGCATGAGCCACGATTTTGAGGTCGCAGTTGAGGAGGGAGCCACACTGGTTCGTGTCGGCACAGCTATTTTTGGCCCTCGTCCAAAGTTGGACGATAAATGAATGAGATTTCTTTACCCGGCTAAGTCCGGTTATTCGAGGAGATTATTGTTGTGTTAAAAAATAAAAAAATAGGATTCATCGGTGGTGGCAACATGGCAGAAGCTCTGGTAAATGGGTTGGTTTCTGCTTCGTTCATTGACGCGAAAAGTATTTTTGTATCAGAACCGTCGAAATCGAAACGCGAAGCCTTGCACGCGAAGTATAAAGTGAAGGTCACGGGTGATAACCATGAGTTGGTGAAGAAATGCGATATCCTGATTCTTGCTGTCAAGCCGCAGATTTTGAAAGAGGTTTTGCGTGACATTCGCATGCTGGTAGGCAGTGACAAACTGGTGATATCCGTTGCCGCGGGAGTTCCTATTTCAATCATGGATGGGGCATTACGAGGTGACAGTAAGAAAAAATTCAGTGTGGTGCGCACCATGCCCAATACTCCGGCATTGGTACAGGAGGGAGTGACAGCCATAGCTTCCGGCAAACATGTCAGTAAAATGGATATGAAAATTGCTCATCGTATTTTTGAGGCGGTGGGCCGCACTGTTGATGTCGATGAAGATCAGCTTGATGCTGTGACAGGATTGAGCGGCAGTGGTCCGGCATATATTTTCATGCTTATCGAGTCGCTTTCCGATGCGGGAGTCAAAATGGGTCTTTCGCGCGAAGTGGCTAATACTCTTACCATCCAGACAATACTGGGTTCCGCCAAGCTGGCACGGGAGACCGGAAAACATCCCGGCGAACTCAAAGATATGGTCACCTCGCCGGCTGGCACCACCATCGCCGGTCTGCATGCTCTGGAAGAGGGAGGCTTGCGCACAACCATGATGAACGCCGTGGAAGATGCCACGCTGCGTGCCCGCGACTTAGGCCGCATCGCACTTAACGAACTCAACGAGAAATAAGCATTTGCCTTGGCTGGATCTGGCCCATGGTTAATGATATTACCGAAATATGAGGAACATGGTATGAGTTCGGGGCAACTTATAAAAAAAGAAATTCATCTTGATGCACCTGCATCAGTAGTTTGGGAGGCATTAACCAACCCGGATATAGTGAGGCAATATCTTGTCGGAGCCAAAGTTATATCTGACTGGAAGGTTGGAAGTAAAATTGTTTATTGTGGCAGTTTTGATGAAATAGATTTTAGGGATGAAGGAGAAATAACAATTTTTGAGCCTGATAAACGGTTTCAGTATAGCTACTGGAGCGAAAACCATGGCACTGTAAACGTGAAAGCCAACCATGTTATCCTGACCTATTCCCTTTCAGAAGCCAGTGCAGGAACTCTGCTTTCTGTGTCGCAAGAGAATTATCAGTCAAAAGAAATTGCTGACGCAATGAATCATGTGTGGGATTTGATTCTAGGGAAATTAAAGGAAGTTGTAGAAAAGCAATAAAATTGCTCATTGGCTCACGCCGAGTGGCTATTTGCAGCGGAATTTTTTGTATTCGCCCCAGATGGCAATGGCAAACCCAAGGATGAGAATCCAGGTGGGATGCAGGACATGTTCCGGTTTGTTGAAGAAGAGGATCATCATCAGTGCTACCCCCGCCATGCAGACGGCCAAGCCGAGGAAGACGGCGTTCAAGCCCTTTTCAAATCCGTCCGGGTCTTTAAGGGTTTTTCTTATTTCAGGCCGCAACTCATACTTAAACATGGTTTTTGTGCTCCAACAATGCTTCGTTCAAACTCCCCATTCGGTATCCCTCCGGGTCCAACACCACACTGCTGAATCCCAAAGCTGTTAACTTTTCCTGAACGGATTTTTGAATGGACTCGTCACTCTGGTAACGCGGTATTTCGTTTTTGTCTAATTCAATACAGGCCTCGGTGCCAAGGTGTCGGACACGGACTTGCTTGAACCCTAATGACAGCAGGAGATCTTCTGCCTGTTCAATTCTGGAAAGTTTTTCTGCGGTGACCGGCTGACCGTATGGAATCCGCGACGAAAGACAGGCCATCGCGGGTTTGTTCCAGATGGAAAGCCCCATCGCTTGAGATAAATCTCTGACATCTTGTTTGCTGAGTCCCGCTTCCACCAAGGGACTGCGTACGCCTTGTTCACGGGCGGATTCAATTCCAGGCCGGTAGTCCCCGAGATCATCGGTGTTGATGCCATTTAAAATCGTCGAAATATTATTCTCCTCTGCGACTTTTTTGAGGCTGGAATAGAGTTCTGTTTTGCAATGATAGCACCGGTTGGACGGGTTGGCGCGGTATTCCGGGTTGGACATTTCCTCTGTTCTGACGATCAGATGCCTTGCCCCGATTTCCTTTGCCAGCTGGCGAGAAGCTTGTAATTCACGGTTTGGCACGCTGGCAGATTGCGCGGTGACACCCAATGTCTTTTCACCCAGAACTTCATGGGCAAGAGCGAGAACAAGGGTGCTGTCGACGCCACCGGAAAATGCGACAAGGGTGCTATCCATTTCCAGAATCAGGGATTTGATTTTTTTCGATTTTTGTTCCAGTGTCATGAGGAGATTTTAAAAATAATTTTGGCTAAGAGTAACACAAAGGAGAGGGCAAAAAAAACCGGGAACAGGGGGCGCCCTGTTCCCGGAACTCCGAGGAGGAGATGTTCATTGAGATGGTAAAAAGCGCTACTCTTTTTACTTCTCTTATAATTAGTGTAACGGAACATTCAGGCAGAACCTCTGTTTTAAGAAAGTTGTTTTACCCGGGCATTGAATTTTTAGTTAATATAGAAGGACTATTTGAGGGTTGGCAATAAAATTCAATAAAAACAAGTAGTTGGGTTGGTCTCGGGGGAGGTTTTACTGCCCGTGTTACGCAAACCCTGCAGGGTTTGGCTCACCCGCAGGATTGAAGGGCAGGTTCCGCTGAGATGAGGATCAGGACAAGTC